>JAIDNR010000027.1 GCA_029063695.1 Ruminococcus sp. | reverse complement strand
GCTTATCATTTTTGTATAAGACTTATTATAGGAAATATTGTACCTTTATTCAAAGTAAAAATAAAAACTGAAAGCAGATATTTTCAGGTATCAGAGACTGAAAAAAATATTTATAAAAAATTGAATATTAAAAGCTGGAAATCAAGAGTTCCTACTTACAACCCAGATGAATTTGATATAAAGAAAAATTCAGTTGAACAGCTTATAATAAACTGCTGTAATTCTGAAATTGTACATACTGCAAATATTTTTGCAAGCTATATGCCAATATTATTCAGTATCTGGTTTGATTCACTGCCCGTATTTATTATAACATCAGTTTTCGCAAGTATTTATGATTTGCAGTTTGTTATATTACAGCGATATAACAGACCACGCTTGATAAAAATCGCATATAAAAAGGAGAGAAAATTATGAAAGTACTTGTAACGGGCGGAACAGTTTTCGTAAGCAGATATACTACTGAATACTTTGTTAAAAAAGGACATGAAGTCTATGTTCTTAACAGAAATACAAGACCACAGTCTGAGGGTGTAAGACTGATTGAATGCGACAGGCATAATCTCGGCGATAAGTTAAGAGATACTGCTTTTGATATTGTAATTGATGTAACATCATACAATGAAACAGATGTGAAAGACTTTGTGAATGCCCTTGGCGATTTTGGAAAGTACATAATGATTAGTTCAAGTGCAGTTTATCCCGAAACGCTCCCACAGCCTTTCACTGAGAAGCAGGAATGCGGATTCAATATTTACTGGGAGAACTACGGTACAAATAAAATTGATGCTGAAAAATACCTTCTGAGAAAAATTCCAAATGCTTATGTTATACGTCCACCTTATTTATATGGCAGAATGAATAATCTTTACAGAGAGGCATTTGTATTTGAATGTGCTGAAAAGAATCTCCCGTTTTTTGTACCAAAAGACGGAAAAATGAAACTGCAATTTTTTGATGTTGAGGATTTATGCGTATTTATTGAAAAAATAATTGAATTAACTCCCGAAAATCATATATTCAATGTTGGTAATCCCGAAACGGTTGATGTAAATGAATGGGTAAAGCTGTGCTATAAAGTACTCGGAAAAGTTCCGGAAATAAGATATGTTCCTGCTGAAATAAATCAGAGACTCTATTTTCCGTTCAGAGACTATGAGTATATACTGGATGTGACAAGGCAGACTGAAATCATGCCTGATGTCAAACCACTTGAAACGGGATTACAGCAGTCTTATGAGTGGTACAAAGATAACCGTAAACTGATAGTCCACAAGGATTATTTGAAATACATAGAAAAGAAACTTAATAATAAGCAGATTATACTATTGAATCTTGATAAAATCCATACAACCGAAATGGGCGAACGGAGAATCAGAAAAAATCTCGGTCTTGATACTGCCGATGTAGTAGACTATTGTAAGAAAAAAATATCAGATAATAACTGCACTGTAAGTAAAATCGGCAAAAACTTTTATTGTGAAATCGACAATATAAGAATAACCGTCAATTCACATAGTTATACAATTATTACAGCTAACCTGATTAAGTAATAGAGTTAACATAAAGGAGAGCTTATATGGTTTCCAAAAAAGGGAAGCGAAAACTTATCTTCAGTGACAGAGTTTTTTATTGGTTTGTAAGGAAAGACTCATCGGGAATACCAAAAATTCATATTTTGTCAGAAGATAAGAAAATAAATTTATTGTATTCATTATTCGACAGAGATGTGCCTGTCGTACCTGCTTATGTAGTTCAGCTTTTGAAAAAATACTTTAATGAGCAGTAATAACTAAATTAGGATTTGTAAAAAGTGATTTATTATGAAACGAAAAACAAGAACAATTACTGTAAATAATATGAAATATGTGTGGTGGTATCATTTAGGCGGAGGATTGGCAGAAATCAATCTGTCTCCGGTTAATGATAAAACATCAGTCATTACAGTAAATTTTTTAAGCAATAATATTAACATTATTGATGAATGTGAAAGATATATAGGAATCGGAAAATATCCCAAATATGTTGAAATTCAGAAAGATAACAGCGTATGCGATATTAAAACTGTTTCACCTGCAATGGCTTCTTTTATGATTTTGCATTTAAAACAGGACGATTTTGTTGCAAGAAAGCATATCACTTACAGTGGATTCGATTTACTGACAGAATGGGGATTTTCTGTAAATAAAATAACATACGGAATTTACTGGTAAATAAATTTATATTCAGCGGAGGAACAAAATTGGATAAACTTGAAATGAAAAATATCATATCTGAAATAGAAAACTGCATACTTAAAGTCTTCAATCTGGCTTGTGAAATGATGGTATTCGATTTCGGAGAATATATCATTCATTCACAATGTCTGACGAGAATTATAAAGAATAATGATATTCTTTTTACAACCCTGGATTATCAGCAATGGGACGGCGAGGAAAGTAAAAATAATGATGAGTGGTTTTTCAAAGAAATGTACGGCAATGAAATTGTCGGCGGACGTGTATTGTCGGTTGAAATAAATCCCCTGAATGATTTGAAAATCGTAATGGATAATGGTATCTCAATAGAAATGTATGTTTCAAACGGATATAATCATTATGACTATGAGGCGGAACAGTGGCGGTTGATGCAGAAAAATCCTGATGTTCATATTGTTGTCAACAGCAAATCCATTGAAAAACAGACGGATATTGATGATTAGATTATAGGAGAATTTTTATGGAACACGATATAAATCTGAATATTCATTGTACTATCCCGAAAGATTTGTGGGAAAAGGTTGTTGAAGTATTTCATTCTATGCCGTACTGGAGCGGAAATGAATGTAATGCTGATGTGATGTGGACGGATGATGACATTGAATTATATTATTCCGTTGAACCTGGCGGAATCCAGATTACAGGAAAAATGCCATATGAAATATGGCGGAAATGGTATCCTAATCTGAAAAGACAACTGACAGATGTACTGGGTTATGAAATCGGCGAACCTGAAGAGGGCTATGATTTTAAGTACTGGGACTGACAATTTTCAATTTATATTGGGAAATTA
>JAIDNR010000269.1 GCA_029063695.1 Ruminococcus sp. | reverse complement strand
GATATTTTATCATAAACAGTCAATAAAAGCAACTTAAATATTATTACAAATTTTTACAATTCAGCGAATTATATTACAATTCAAAAAAATAAAAAGTGCTATCAGTGAAACAATCACTGACAGCACTGTAAAATCATGCTTATTTATTGATAACTCTTACACGGATAACACCGTCAACAGCATTGATTTTTCCCTCAACAGATGCAGGAACTTCACCTGTAACATCAAGCATTGTGTAAGCAAAATCACCCTTGCTTGCATTAGCCATATTCTCGATATTGATTCCCTCATTTCCTACAGCAGAAGTGATAGAAGCAATAGTTGTAGGCACGTTCTTATGGATTACGCAAATCTTTGTACCTACAGCATTCATTGAAAGATTAGGGTAGTTAACACTGTTTCTGATATTGCCGTTTTCGATGTAATCAATGATTTCTTCAGCAGCCATAACAGCACAGTTATCTTCACTTTCGGGAGTGGAAGCACCGAGATGCGGAAGAACGATGACATTTTCCTCACCGAGTACAACATCATCAGCAAAGTCTGTAACATACTTAGCAACCTTGCCTGCCTTGATAGCAGCAACTACAGCCTCACTGTTGATAAGTTCGCCACGTGCAAGATTAATGAGACGTACACCATCTTTCATCATTTCAATCTGCTCAGTATCAATAGTATTCTTTGTCTGAGGAGTATAAGGCATATGAATTGAGATATAGTCGCTGTTCTTGTAAATGTCATTGATGTCAGCAACAACCTTTACAGAAGGCTCAAGGTGAAGTGCAGCACCAACTGAAAGATACGGGTCATAGCCGATAACCTTCATACCGAGAGCGTCAGCAGCATTTGCAATTTTACCGCCGATTGCACCAAGTCCGATGATACCGAGTGTTTTTCCTGCAATTTCAGGACCTGCAAACTTTGATTTGCCGCCCTCAACAGTCTTTGGAGCGTCCTCGGTTCCTTTGAGTGAAGCAGCCCATGCAGCAGCTTCTGTGATTTTTCTTGACGAGAGAAGCAATGCACAGATAGCAAGTTCCTTAACAGCATTTGAGTTGGCACCCGGAGTATTGAATACACAGATACCCTCCTGAGCACATCTCTCAACAGGAATATTATTTACACCTGCACCAGCACGAGCGATACAAAGGAGCTTATCGCCGAATGTCATATCGTGCATTTTTGCACTTCTTACCATGATAGCATCGGGATTTGCACAGTCATCAGCAATAGCATACTTGCTCTTATCAAAAATATCTGTGCCGATAGCAGAAATTTTGTTAAGTGTCTGAACATTAAACATTTCAGTCTACCTCTTTCTTAAATTATTTAATCAGGAATTTTCTTCCTCAAATTTTTTCATAAACTCAACGAGCTTTTCAACGCCTTCAATTGGCATAGCATTGTAGATAGAAGCTCTCATACCGCCGACACTTCTGTGACCTTTAAGGTTCTCAAATCCGGCAGCTTTTGACTCTGCAATAAACTTCTTGTCAAGTTCGTCATTGCCTGTAACAAAGGGAACATTCATAAGTGAACGGTCTTTCTTTACAACAGTACCCTTGAACATCTTGCTCTGGTCAAGGAAATCATAAAGAATAGCAGCTTTCTTTTCGTTATGAGCTTTCATAGCTTCAAGACCGCCCATTTTCTTAATCCACTTGAATACCTTTCCGCAGATATAGATACCATAGCAGGGCGGAGTATTGTAAAGTGAATCATTGTCAGCCTGAGTTTTCCATTTGAGCATTGTGGGAGTACCTGCAAGAACATCGTCACGAATTAAATCTTCACGGATAATAGCAATAACAACACCGGCAGGACCGACATTCTTCTGAACACCGCCGTAAATTACACCGTACTTGCTTACGTCAACAGGCTCTGAAAGGAAACATGAAGAAACGTCAGCAACTAAATCCTTGCCCTTGGTATTAGGAAGTTCCCAGAATTTTGTGCCGTAGATTGTATTATTTTCGCAGATATAAACATAGTCTGCATCTTCAGGAATATCAAGGTCTGAACAATCAGGGATATAAGAGAAAGTTTCGTCAGCAGATGAAGCAACTGCAACAGCTTCGCCGTACATCTGTGCTTCCTGATAAGCTTTCTTTGCCCACTGTCCTGTAATTATGTAAGCAGCCTTCTTATTTTTCATAAGATTCATTGGAACTGCCGCAAACTGCTGAGAAGCACCGCCCTGAAGGAAAAGTACCTTGTAATTGTCAGGAATATTCATAAGGTCACGCAAATCCTGTTCAGCTTCCTTGATGATATTATCATAAACTTTTGAACGGTGAGACATCTCCATAACGGACATTCCGCAACCCTTATAGTCCATCATTTCGTCTGCGGCTTCCTTGAGAACTTCCTCAGGAAGAACAGCAGGACCTGCACTGAAATTGTAAACTCTGCTCATTTTAAAAACCTCCATAAAATATATATAAATTGTCAGCCTCAGCCATACATTTATATTATACTATCATTGACAAAATAAGTCAATATCTATTGCAATTTTTTTCATAAAATTAATGGTAAACAAATTGATTTGTTACCCGTAGTAAACAAAGACGGCAGAAAATCCGCCGTCTGTCAATTATTTATCTTATCTTTGAACCAACAGGTATACTGTCGTCTACAAAAACAACCTTGATTCCGTCAGGCGTATCAGCGGCACAAATCATGCCAAAACTGTCAACTCCACGAAGCTTTACAGGCTTTAAATTTGCGATGAGCTGAATCTTCTTTCCGACTAAATCTTCAGGTGCATAATACTGTGCAATACCTGAAACAACCTGTCTGCCGCCCATACCGTCATCAAGCTGTAAGCAAAGGAGTTTGTCGGACTTCTTCACTTTTTCAGCAGAAATTACCTTTGCGACACGAATCTCAACTTTAGCAAAGTCGTCAATTGTAATTTCGGGTGCAAGTTCGATTTTTTCAACAGTCTCACCCTTTTCCTCAGCGGACAGCTTGGACTGTGCCTCGTCCATGTTCTTTTGGATTATAGCGTTAAGTTCTTCAATTTCCTTATCAACATCAATACGAGGGAAAAGAATCTCTCCCTTGTGTACAGTCACATTTTCGGGAAGTACACCGAAAACAGAAAGCTTACTGTATTCAGTATCTGATTTGGACGCACCAATCTGCTCCCATACTTTCGGCATTGTTGCAGGCATAAACGGACTGAGAAGTGCGGAAAGTATTCTGATAGCATCAAGGAGATTATAGAGAACAGAAGCAAGTCTGCCTTTCTTTGATTCGTCCTTACCAAGCTTCCATGGTTCTGTCTCGTCGATATATTTGTTTGCACGGTCAACCGCCTTGAAAATTTCTTCGAGAGCCTGCTTTATTTTAGTCTCGTCCATATATTTCTCAACTTCTGCAAAAGTATTGAGTACAACGGATTTGAAATCATCATCAAGTGAATCGGATTCACGTTCAGTCGGTAGAGTACCGCCGAAATACTTGTCAGCCATTGCAACTGTACGTGATACAAGATTGCCGAAACCGTTTGCGAGGTCGGAATTTATTCTGTTAATCATAATTTCATTTGAGAATGAACTGTCCGCACCGAGAGCCATTTCACGCAGAATATGGTATCTTATAGCATCACAGCCGTATCTTTCACCGAGTACAAACGGGTCAACGACGTTTCCGAGAGATTTACTCATTTTTTCACCGTTGAAAGTAATCCAGCCGTGTACAGCAAGATGTTTCGGCAAAGGCAAATCAAGAGCCATGAGTATAGCCGGCCATATAATTGCATGGAAACGCATAATATCCTTTGCAACCATATGGACATCAGCAGCCCAGTACTTTTCAAAATCATTGTACTTGTCATTCATATAGCCGAGAGCTGAAATATAGTTTGAAAGTGCGTCAATCCAGACGTAAACAACGTGACCTTCATCAAAAGTCACAGGTACACCCCATTTGAAAGTAGTTCTTGAAACACACAAATCCTCAAGACCCGGTTTAATAAAGTTGTTCACAAGTTCTGTTGCACGGGTTTTCGGACGAAGATAGTCTGTTTCGGTAAGCAGTTTCTCGATACGTTCAGCGAAAGGTGACATTTTAAAGAAATAAGCTTCTTCTCTTGCAAATGCAACAGGTCTGTGACATTCTGGACAGCAGCCGTTTTCGTCAAGCTGAGAATCAGTCCAGAAACTTTCGCATGGTGTGCAGTACTTGCCCGAATATTCGCCTTTATAGATATATCCTTTATCATAGAGAGCTTTGAAAATCTTCTGCACGGTTTCTATGTGATAATCGTCTGTAGTCCTGATATATCTGTCATAATCAATATTCATGTATTTCCAGAGATTTTTGAACTTCTCAACGATTTCATCAACAAATTCTTTAGGAGTAACGCCCTTTTCAGCAGCTTTCTGCTCAATTTTAAGACCGTGTTCGTCTGTGCCTGTAAGGAACATTACGTCATAACCCTGCATTCGCTTGAAACGGGCAATGGAATCGCAGGCAACTGTAGTATAACAATGCCCGATATGCGGATTTCCCGACGGATAATAAATCGGCGTAGTAATGTAAAAGGGGTTTTTTGACATAAAAATCGCTCCAATCATAATAAATTAACCTGTAATCTGAACAGGCTGTTATTATTATAGCACAAAAAAACTAATTTGTCCATGATTTTTCAAAAAAATATTGACTTATTTGAAAAAATAGGGTATCATAATATTGTATGAACAGACAAGGAGAAATTGATGAAGAACAAGAAACAAATTATTTTTTCTGCCGTTGGTGGAATAATGACGGCTGCAACAGTTTTTTTCGGAGCTGTATTCTCAACAGCATCACCGAGTAAAGCAAAATATCCTGTTTTCGGTGTAGATGTATCAAACTATCAGGGTGAAATTGACTGGAATATAATTGAAAAACAGGGAGTAAAATTCGCATTCATAAAAGCTACCGAGGGAAGCGGTCATGTTGATGAATCAGTGCGGAATAATCTGAAAAATATAGCCGGAACAGGTATACGCAAATCATGCTATCACTTTTTCAGCTTTGACAGTGCGGGCGAAACTCAGGCGGAAAACTTCATAAATACAGTGGACAGAGAAGAAATAGATATGCCGCCCGTTATTGATATTGAATATTACGGTGATAAATCAGCAAATAAGCCGAGCCGTGAGGATGCTGAAAAAATACTAACTCCCCTGCTTGAAACACTTGAAGATTATTACGGTACAAAGCCGATAATCTACACAACACTTCCTGTATATTACAGATATGTCCATGAGAATTACAGCGACTATCCGCTGTGGATTCGCTGTACTCAGTTTGAACCCGATTTGTTTGAATGGGATTTCTGGCAGTACAGCGATAAAGGAATGCTTAACGGTTACAAAGGAAATGAACCGTGCATTGATTACAACGTTTTCTGCGGAACTGTGGAGGAATTTGAGAAATATTATGATATTCAAGCTTAAATCACCTGTCAAGGACTATATATGGGGCGGTACTAAACTGCGTGACGAATACGGTAAAAAAAGTGACAGCGAAATAATTGCCGAAAGCTGGGAATTAAGCTGTCATCATGACGGCTTAAGCATTATAGACGGCATGGATATTCCGCTTGTGGAATACCTTGCAAATCACCCTGAAGCTATGGGCGAAAACTGTCGGAAATTCGACGATTTCCCGATACTGATTAAATTGATTGACGCAAGGGATAATCTTTCAGTACAGGTTCACCCGAATGAAAAATATGCACTTGAACACGAGGGCGAACACGGTAAAACGGAAATGTGGTATGTAATCGACTGCGAACCAGATTCGTCCATTATTTATGGTTTTAAGGATAAAATTACCAAAAAGGATTTTAAACAGGCGATTGAAAACAATACTCTTCTTGATAAGCTGAACGTTGTACCTGTGCATAAAGGTGATGTATTCATGATTAAGGCAGGTACTCTCCATGCTATCGGCAAAGGCTGTCTTATTGCGGAAATTCAGCAGAGTTCAAACGTGACCTACAGGGTATACGACTACAACAGAGGCAGGGAACTCCACATTGACAAGGCACTTGATGTCACAAAACGTACTTCCATGCCTTTTCCTATACAGAAATATAAAAAATATGCGGATTTGTATATCCATCATTATCAGCTTGGAAGATGTAAATATTTTAAAGTATATGAAGAAGCAATATACGGAGACGGTGTATGGCATAAGAATGAAAATTCGTTCACTCATGTTCTGATACTTGACGGCGAGGGAAAAATATGGTCTCACTATGATGAGCATTTCAATGATAACAGAGATTTTAAAAAAGGCGACAGCTTTTTTATTACAGCAGGCTCAAAATGGTATATACACGGCAATTGCAGTATAATCTATACTGTAATATAATGGAGGAAAAATTATGAAAGTCAGAAAAGTAATTTCAGGAATCATGGCATCTGCACTTTTATTCAGTTCAATTCCTGTTTACATGAGTAATATCGTCCCTGCTGTTCCGATGACGGCAGGTGCGGCGGACGATGAAGAATACATTACAGGCACTTATGAAACCTTAACCTACAATAAATACAGTGACCATATAGAAATTTCAAGCTGTGACAAAACAGCAGAAACAATTATTATTCCTGATATGATTGAAAATTTACCCGTTACAGGCATTGAAAACTTTGCATTCGGCAAATATACAAACCTGACATCAATAACAATCCCTGAAAGCGTTACAAGTATTGGTGGTGGTGCATTTGCCAGTTGCAGAAACCTTACGTCAATAATACTTCCTGACAGTATTGCAAGCATTAATGACAGTACATTCCTTGACTGCACAAACCTGACATCAATAACAATTCCTGATGGTGTTACAAGCATTGGTCATGAGGCATTCTCCGCTTGTACAAGCCTGACATCAGTAACAATTCCCGACAGCGTTACCAGTATTGGTAACAGTGCATTTCATAGCTGTAAACTCCTGACATCAATAACAATCCCTGACAGTGTTACAAGCATTGGTCATGATGCATTCCGCAACTGCCAAAGCCTGACAGCAGTAACAATTCCAGACAATATTACAAGTATTAGTGAATATGTATTTTGCAACTGTACAAGTCTTACATCAGTAACAATTCCCAACAGCGTTACAAGTATTGGCGGATATTCATTCCTCGGCTGTACAAGCCTGACATCAATAACAATTCCAGACAGTGTTTCAAGTATTGGTTACAGTACATTCCGTGACTGTACAGACCTGACATCAGTAACAATAAAAAATCCCGACTGTGAAATATATGACAGTGAATATACTATAAATAACGGCACAATATGCGGTTATGACAACTCAACCGCACAGGCTTATGCCGAAAAATATGGCTATACATTCAGGATTCTGAGTGAAAAAACTGAATATAAAACAGGTGATGTAAATGCAGACGATGAAATTGGAATAGCTGATTTGGTACTTCTCAGCAGGCATATACTTGCGGAATCAGCACTTACAGCAGAACAGTGTGAAAGAGCCGATTTAATCAGGGACAACAGAATTGATGTCTTTGATATTATTGAACTCAAAAAGCTTATTACACAATAACAAAAATAATATTTCAGCTTGAATTTTTACCATGTACTTGACAATATCCGCAATATCTGATATAATATTTATAAATTATTTTATAAGCGGAGGAAATTTTTATGAAATACTATGTAGGAATCGATTTGGGCGGTACAAATATTGTTGCAGGTGTTGTTGATGAGGAGTACAATATCATCGCAAAGGCAAGCACTAAGACAAACTGTCCTCGTCCCGAAAAGGAAATTGCCGGCGATATGTCAAAAATGGCTTTACAGGCTGTTAAAAATGCAAATCTTACAATCGACGATATTGAATGGATTGGTATTGGTACGCCCGGCATCGCAAACAGTTCAACAGGTATTATCGAATTTGCCGGAAATCTCGGATTCAATAATACTCCTATGGTAAAGTACATTCAGGAGACTATTGACAAGCCTGTATTTATTGAAAACGATGCTAATGCTGCTGCTTACGGCGAGTATGTTGCAGGTTCGGCAAAAGGTGCAAAGAATGCTGTATGTATCACACTTGGTACTGGTGTCGGAGCGGGTATTATAATCGACGGTAAAATCTATTCAGGTTCAAACTTTGCAGGTGCTGAAGTAGGTCACACTGTTATTGAGATTGACGGTGCTCCGTGTTCATGCGGACGTAAAGGCTGTTTCGAGGCTTATTCCTCTGCCACAGGTCTTATCCGCATGACAAAAGAAGCAATTGCCGAACACTCCGACTGCAAAATGGCTGAAATGGCACAGGAAAAGGGTAAAGTTACTGCACGTACTTCATTTGACTGCATGAGAGCAGGCGACAAGTATGCAAAAGCTGTTGTTGACAAGTACATAAAGTATCTTGCAGCTGGTATCACTAACACAATCAACATCTTTCAGCCTGATGTACTTTGTATCGGCGGCGGCGTATGCAATGAGGGTGACCCATTACTTCTCCCTATGAAAGAACTTGTTAAGGAAGAAAACTTTGCAAGAAATTCAGCTAAGAAAACTGAAATCGTTATCGCTAAACTTGGTAATGATGCAGGTATTATCGGTGCGGCTTTCCTGGGCAAAGCTAATGAGTAAAAAGAATAAAAAATCAGCTTTAAGAACAATCCATGCAGAACGTGACAGCGTATGCATGGGCGATGACTGCAATGCTCCGAACGCAGAGGAAATTCCATACAACCCCGATGAATGTCTCTATGAATTTCTTGTAAACAGGGTGGCGAAATACGTTCCCGCTATAACTAAATCCGTGTGGGTTATCCTGAATTACGCAAATAAGGAAGTCGGTTATATTACATTCGACAAAAACTGTGAAGTAACCTGCACGATTGCAACAAAAAGAGATATTTATGTCTATGAACTGGGCGGTTCTATATTCTGTAGAAAATACAATTACAAAGAAATTGAGGACAAACATCTTAAATACAAAAGCTTATTAAAATAAAAATTCGGCTGTATGCACAAAAATCCACTGTAGAATTTGTGCATACAGCTATTTTTTTATCTTCTGCAACAAAATCCCATTTTTTTTACACTGTATTTATGAATCGATTCAAAAGGAGGGATTGGTATGAATGATTTCTCCGCAGATGTAAAGCTTGCCATGAACGGAAGTTCCGAAGCATTTGCAAGACTTTACTCACTTGTATACAAGGACTTATATCACATTGCTCTGTACAGCCTGAGAAGTACACATGATGCATGTGACGTTGTAAGCGAAACAGTACTTGACGCTTTCAGTACTATCGGAAAGCTCAGGGACGAAAAAGCGTTCAGGAGCTGGATAATGCGTATACTTTCTGCGAAAATCAAACAGAAACAGCGTAACTATTTCAGTGATACAACAGTACTTACAGATGAAAATGAACCCGAAAACGAGTTCGGTTTTGAAAATATCGAACTCAAACAGGCTCTTGATAATCTTGAACCGCAGGACAGAATTATATTATCCATGTCGGTGCTTGAGGGCTATACAAGTGAGGAAATTTCAGAAATCTGCGATATAAACGCAAATACGGTGCGTTCAAGAATCTCACGCATAAAAAAGCGTCTGAGACTTGAACTGTCATGAAAGGAGTTTGCAGTATGAATAACGATAAAGAAATCAGGGAAATACTTGAATCGGAAGAAGTTCCCGAAGAACTCAGTCCTGAGAATATCAGGATTATGCTTAATGAAAAAGCATCTGCAAAGAAAAGAAAGAAAATTTCCGTTGCAGGACGTATAACGGCAACAGCGGCGGCTTGTGCGATAATAGTCGGGGCTACGGCTGGTTCATTACACCTACTCCGCAATAAAGATAATATCGGGGACGGTTTTATAGGCGATTATACACCAAACAGCAATTACAGCGGTGTATCATACGACACACGTACAGACGAAAGCGGAAATTCTTATGCTGTAAGTTCAGCCGATACAGTTACAGTGGAGCAGGTTGACGCTCCTTATATGAACCATGCGGAAAGCTATGAACAGATTTACAAGCTTATTGAAAAATCAAACAAAAAAGCTGCACAACAATATAGAGGCTATAACCATGTTTATTTTGATGCCATTGAAGAAACAGCAGACGAAAGTCCCATGGCGTTTGACAGCGATGATACAAACAGCGACACAAAATATTTCACACAGACAACCGGTGCTGAGACCGGTGGAATGGGCATAGGTGGAGAAGAAATTGAAACTCCTGAACCTATTATTGCTCCTGTTGAGAATGAACCAATTACAGAACCAGTGACAGAAGAATCCACAGAACCAGCTACAGCTACAGAGGAAATGATTGAACCCACTACAGAAGAACCTACTGAACCGACAACAGAAGAAACAACTAAATCTGCTACAGAAACGGAAAATGATGAAGATGACGACTATTCCGAAACTTATAATCAGGAAGAAAACGTCCTTGAAGCTGATATTGTAAAAACAGACGGCAAAAAAATTTACTATCTTACAAATAAATGGATTACGGGCGGATATGATGACGACGGCGTTTACTGGAATTATATGGATAATTCATATAATATCCCTGTAATAAATATCGCCTCTGTTGATAAAGGAAATTTCACAGACAGTATGCAGATTGATGTAACTCCTGAAACTTATCTTGGCGACGGCTGGGAGCAGAATATATATGTAAATGATATGTATCTCTACAATGACATGATTGCCGTTATTGGTACTATTAATTCTTCCTGTCAGATTGATGATTATGATGAAAAATACTATGATGAGGAATGGAAAACATGGTATACACCATATCATTATGAATATGACAACAAGTGCTTTGTATCGTTCTATGACAAGAATGCCGAACTTCTCGGCACTTACTGGCAGGACGGCTGGTATAAAGATGTACGTATCGCTCCCGACGGATATATGTATCTTGTCTCAACTTATAATTCAATGACTTTTGAGGAAATCGGCGATGCTGAGAATATTGAAAAGTATATTCCCGAATGCGGAATTGATGATACTAAAGAATGTATGCCGCCCGAAGATATACTTCTTCCCGAAAAAACTATTGACAACTATGGAAATCTGAGTTATACTATAATAGGAAGCATTGACCTTACAGTATCAGCACAGTTCACACCTGCCGATTCAAAGGCACTCGCAGGATATACGGGAGAACTCTATACTTCCGCAGAAAATATTTACACAACTGTGGGCTGGGAAAATACCGACATCACGAGAATATCAGTAAGCGGAGGAAATATTACTCCCGTTGCATCAGGTACAGTTGAAGGATATGTAAAAGACCAATTCTCTATGAGTGAATATGACGGATATTTCCGCATTGCGACGACTGTCAACAAATGGACGGACAACAGCAATTTCTTTACTGATATGCTTGGTATCAGCACTTCAAGCGAACACATACAGGATAACAGAGTATATGTTCTTGATATGGACTTGAATCAGGTCGGCTGTGTAAGTGGTTTCGGCGAAAATGAGACTATAAAATCAGTCAATTTCAGCGGAAATATGGGCTATGTTGTAACTTATGAACAGACTGACCCGCTTTTTGCAATTGATTTGTCAAATCCTGCCGAACCGTTCATAACGGACGAATTTAAGATTCTCGGTTACAGCACATATATGCAGAACTGGACAGACGGACTTCTTTTAGGATTTGGTATTGACGCTGACGAAAACGGTATTGAGAACGGCGTAAAACTTGTTATGTTCGACAATTCAGACCCGTATAATTTGCAGGAAGTCGGACTGTATTCAATTAACCGCACAGATGATACGTATGTTTATTCACCGGCAGCATGGGAGAGAAAACAGCTCCTTATTGCACCCGAAAAGAATATTATTGGTATTCCGTTGAGCATATATAATTATAATGACAGTGACAACTACGATATAAGCAAATATATGTTCTTTGAATATGCGGACGGCGAATTTATTCCAAAAGGCGAAATTTCAAAAACAATCAGCTACAATGATAACTACGACAGGGCATTGTATATCGGCGGATATGTTTATGTTGTTTCTGCCGACAAATTCGTTTCGGCTGATATTGAGACTATAACCATAACCGATGAGGTTGATTTTTAAGTTCAATGCTTCATTAAATTATTATTTTGCAAGATACGGAGTGATAATTTATGAAGAAAATTATGTATGCTCTTGCCGCAGCAGTTCTGCTTCTTACAGGCTGCGGCTCTAAGGGCAACTTTATGATTATTGACAATGACGACAATATTACAGAACACCCACGTCATACAGAAGAAGCTGAAATCTCAACAAAGCCAAAAAGACAAGAAATCCAAACGACTAATGTATCTTCCGCAGACGATACAAATTCAGAAATACAGACAGCAGAAAGCGTAATTTCAACATCATCACAGAATACCTTTGATTCTGCACCAATGGAATCGGATATTTCTGTTATATCCGAAAATAATAATAATAATAATAATAATAATAATAATACGGCAAAAACATCGGCAGACACGAAAGTTTCCAATACTTCAACTGAAACCACAACAGAGGCTTATTATCTTGATGGAATTGTATATGAAGTCCATGATAAATATATAATCATAAATGAATCAGATTTCAAGAAAATGCAGATTTCTGTTTCAGATAAATCAATTATTGCCGATATTCAGGTTGGCGACATTGTGGAAATAGCCTATGACGGACTTATCAAAGATAATAATATAAAATGTGCCTATGATGCATATTCCATAGAAGTTACAAAAAAAGCCAATAAAAAATATCAGCTTGAAAACTTTGAATATAACGGAGTCGGATTTTCAATGCTTGTTCCCGAAGACTGGAGCGGTAAAACAATCGAATATCCTCAGGAAGGTAATTTCACAGACTGGGGAATAAGATTCACGCCCGAAGGTGCAGTCGGAAGTATGGATATAACATGGCATTCCTCAATTACAATAAGCGGAAGCTTTGACAAAATGACTGTGACAATGAATGATATTTCCGCAAAAAAATATAGTCGTCAGGGTGTATGGAGATTTTTCGTATTTGAAAACAACTATGTTGCCACAAATAATTTCTTTGAAACATCTCAGCACAGTGACTATGCCGATGATATGGATTTAATGCTCAGCACACTTGAATTCATTTAACAAAAAATCTTTGATTCACTAAAAAAGTCATGCAATGAATAACATTGCATGACTTTTTCATATCTTATGGAACAAATATTTTCTATGATTTTCAGTCCATCATCATAAAGTACTTCAATGAACCAGTATTGCCTGTTGAAGCGTATGAATAATATGAAAGCATTACAGTAGCATCACTGGAATCAACTAATGTATCGGAATTGGCATCAGCTGCTTTCTGTTCAGCCTCTGAAAGTTCGCTCGGACGATTTGTTGAACGTGCGGCATACTCTACAAGAGAAAGACTTGCATCACCTGAATCGATGATTAAATCACCGTTTATATCGCCGAGAACATAAGTTCCTGCAACATTATTGTATTCTTCCAGTGCAATTGCAGGATAGCTGTCCTTTTTTCTAAGCTTTTCGTATGTAAGATTAAGAAGTCCGCCGTCCTCACTTTTTTCACCGATAACATTGATAATATTTACAGCAATAGCAAGATGACCTGCCTGATTCGGGTGAATCTTAAATTCCTTTATGCTTGCGTCCTGAAAGTCTGTAAAATAACAGACATTTCCGTTGTCAGCGTTGAAATCGGCATATATATCAGCAATTTCAACGCCCTCAATAGCACTTATCTGCTTATTGTATGAATCAATAACACTTTTGAATACAGGAGTGAGAAGTTTAAATAACGACTTATAGGATAACGGAATAGTTTCATCAAGATAAGACTGTTCAAGCTGCATCGGATTATATAAATTCTGTATGATAATACGTGCATTCGGGTTTACTGCTTTTATATCATCAATCATCTGCTCAATGTTCGGGATAACCTGAGTTTCAATAATACGGTCATATTTTTCATATCCGTTCTCACCCTCAACACACGCAAGATGCTTGCCGAGAGCTGAAATACTGCTGTTAAGTGCCATCTGGTTCTGAATACTTGATGATGCAAATGATTTCAATTCATCTGTATCAATCATATTTATCATTTGTCTGAATGTAGGATTTTCGGGAATATCATCTGTAGTTGCACCGCCAGCCAATGCACCAATCTGAGCACAGAGTTTAAGTATATAATTTGTAGAATAGGAAATCATATCGTTTGCACCGGAAGAAATAATAACAATCTCTGCATCGGCAAGGTCGGAAGCAGATGAAATTTTTCCAAGAGTATCAGCAGTTTTGTCACCTGCCTTGGCATAATTGCTTACAGTTCCGCTGAGGTAGTCAGCAACAATCTGACCATAGTTATAATTGTTCTTATCAAGGTCATAGCCCTCTGCAATACTGTCACCAAAAACAACAACATCATAACCTTCACCATAGACTTCAGCAGCAGAAGCACAAAGTACTCCCATTGATGAAGCTGCAAGGAACGCAGATAAAACAGCAGAAATGAATTTTTTCATATTTTCGTCCTCCATTAAATTATACGGAAATACCGTTTATTTAATTATA
>JAIDNR010000268.1 GCA_029063695.1 Ruminococcus sp. | reverse complement strand
CCTGTGGGAGTAACCCCCACGATTTTTTTAAACTGCCTCATAAAATGCTCTTCATTATCATAACCGCACATTGCCGCAACCTGTGAGACTGTACAGCCTGTTTCGCTGAGTATTTCTTTTGCTTTCTCAATTTTTCCGCTGATTACATCGGTCATGCAGGAAATACCGAAAATTTCACGGTAGACGTGCTGAAAATATGAGCGTGACATATTGACATCAGCCGCCATTGTATCTACATTCCACTTCATCTGCGGATTGCGGTATATCTTCTCACGAAGTTCACTCAGTGAGCTGAAATGCGGTTCAGCCGTCTGTATGCTGTTCCTGTGTGTACAGCTCTCCGCCGCTTTCATCAACAGCGTTTTCATCATGAAATCAAGCATTTTAATCCGTCTGCCGTTCATGGAATAAAATTCCGATGTGATATTCCTTATAAGCTGACTAATAAAATCACTGTCAGAATTGTTTATCGGGACATTGAAGTCAAGTTCCGCATCAAGAAAATCGGTATCTTTATCAGCTTCAAAGCAAATCCAGTCGCATACAAGAAAATCGTCTGCCGCCGAATAATTGATAGAAGCCGTACCATCGTATATTATCAGAGTATTTTCCGACATAACCGAACTATCTATTGCTATTCTGCTTTTTGAAAATACAAGCAAAAAGATGTTCTTTTTATCGGATTTATAGCTGTAGTCACTGTCATAAATGCAGTTGAGACCAACTGAAATTATATTCAAAAAATCACTCCTTTTCAGCTATATACCGCCATTTTATGTCACGCCAATAATCGTCTGCATAATCAATTCCTACTCTCGGAGCTGTTTTTATTTCAGGGCTGAATCCGTCGTCCTCAATCCATATCTTGTCATTACCACAGATTTTTTCGCCGTTGAAACTTCCGTCGATTTGCAGGTACTTTGTCAATTTGGCAGGACCGTTATGCACATCGCCGCACCGTATCAGGATACCCTGCGGCTGTTCTTTTTCACCTGTAATCACGTTCATAAGCCAATGTATACCGTAACACAGATAAACGTAAATCAAACCGCTTTCGCCGTAAAGAATTTCAGTCCGCTTTGTCCTGCCCTTTGATGCGTGACAAGCCTTGTCCTCTTCTCCCCTGTATACTTCAACTTCCGCAATACGCTCACGAATTATCGTTCCATCATTAAGTCTGTGAACAATAATTTTCCCGACAAGTTCGGGTGCAACAACAAGTGCATCACGATGAAAAAATTCTTCTGTAAGAATCATATATTATACCCTCAATTTATTTTCAAGTTCTTCATCAGGCTTGACAAATGCTGTTTTATAGTTTGTAAATATGACCTTACCCGGTTTTGCTCCCGACGGCTTTTTCACGTATCTTGCAAGACAGTAATCAACAGGCACAAGGTCAGAGCTACGTCCTTTGCTGTTGAATGCCGCAATAACCGCCGCTTCTTCAATTGTTCTGTCAGGCGGTATTTCGCCGTCCGTTACTATAATGACATGAGAACCCGTTATACTCTGAGTGTGAAGCCATATATCCGATTTTTCTGCAAATTTAAGTGAAAGCCGGTCATTCTGATGATTGTTTCTTCCCACAAGAATTGTATATCCGTCGCTTGATTTATATTCAATAGGCGGCAGTGCTTTCGGTGGCTTTGTCTTGTTTCCGCCTGATTTTATATATCCCTGCTCACGCAGTTCAAGTCTGAGCTGAATTATATCATTTTCGGAATCGGCACGGGTAAGAGCATCAAAAACACTGTCGAGATACTGCAATTCTTCCTCACCTTTTTTAATCTGAACTGCAAGCTTTTCTTCAGCGGTAACGCATTTTTTGTACTCGCTGTAATAATACTGTGCATTCTGTGACGGTGTTTTTCGTATATCAAGTTCAACAGTGATTTCGGGACTGCTTTCATCATAGAAATTAATCACAGTCGCCGATAAATCACCTTTTTTTATGCAGTACATATTTGCGGAAATCAAGTCTCCGCATAATTTATAGTAATCCTTTTCGGCACACTCTGAAAGTTCCTGTTTCTGTGCGGAGATACGTCTTGCTGTTCGCTCTGTAAGATTGACAAGCAGTCTGAATAGGTCATTTGCACGCTGTTTCGTGCGGACTTTCCTGTCTCTCTCACAGTAAAAATAGTCAAGAAGTTCCGAAGCAGTGGGAATTTCTTTGGTATACATAAGATTGCCGAACTGACTGAGCCTGATAAAAGAAAAATCTTTTAACATACCGTCCTTTGTACTTGCCGCCGAAAAACAGCACTGCCCTGTGATAAGCTGTTCACGGGTTTTCTTGATTATAAAAAGAAGTCTGTCAAGCTGGTCGCCGTCAATCGTATTACTTTGCAGATGATTTCCACGTCCTGCAAAGAACGTCCATTCTCTTGCAAGTATCGGAGAAATTCCCTCGAAAACACGTATCAGAGCCTTTGAAAGTTCAGCAGGATTCGTTTCCCTGAGACGTGCAACAACAGTTTCAGGTTCAGAATTCATAAAATTCAGTCTGTCGTCCCGTGGCGGAAGTGTATACCTCATTCCCGGAAGTACCATTCTTTCCCTTGACATTTCCTCGTCAACACGCTTAATACTGTCGATTATTTTCCCCTCATCGCTTATTATAATCAGATTGGAACAGCGTCCCATAATTTCACAGGCAAGAGTTATCGTAACCACGTCACCGAGTTCATTAACGCATTCAAAGTCAAGAAACAGGATTCTTTCAAGTCCGTCCTGACGGATTGCAGTAAGTCTGCCGTTTCCGATTTTTTTTCTAAGAAGCATACAGAACATCGGCGGAGTCTGTGGGTTGTCGGGCTGTTTCTGTGTTACGTGTACTCTTGCACTTCCTGCATTTGCCGAAATATAGAGCTTTTTTTTACGAATTGATATGACAATCTCCTCACGGGACGGCTGATATATTTTTTCAACACGACCGCCGATAAGTTCCTGCAATTCATTTTTTACTGCATAGAGAAATGCTCCGTCCAGAGCCATAAAATCAGTCCTTTGCTAAATTTTTCTGTAAGTAAGGATTTCAAAATCCGCCTGTGTTTCAAGATATTCAAGATTATTCAATCGTTCCTGTTCAGATTTTCCTGTCCTGTAATAATATGGAGTCATTGAAAAAAGACTCTGAATATCAATTTTGTTATTGATTTTCATAGTAAAATTAATATGCTCAGTTTTTATGTGACTGAATCCGTCAAGTTCATATGGCTTTACTTCATTTTTATACGGAGTATCATAGACTGCCTTTTTGAGTTCCCAAAGATGATTCTCAGACGGTATAGCCATAATCATATAACCGTTTTTTTTCAATACACGAAGATATTCTTCTTTGCAGTAAGGAGCAAACATAGTCAATAAAACATCACAGCTTTCCGACTGCACAGGAATATGGAATACACTTGCAACCGCAAAATTTATTCCCGATTTACGTTTTGCCGCCATTTCAACAGCATCTTTTGAAATATCAATCCCATAAATTTCAATTGATGTCTTTGTCTTGACTGCCGATGTATAGTAACCCTCTCCGCAGCCCGCATCAAGCAGTATACTGTCATCTTTGACATATTCCAAAACTGTTCTGCACACAGCATCACATAATGGCGAATAATATCCCTTTTCAAGAAAATCACGTCTTGCCCTCAGCATGAATTTATTGTCGCCATGAACAGCACCGTGTTTTGCATTCAGAAGATTCACATAACCGCTTTTTGCAATATCAAAGCTGTGATTTTTCGGGCATACGTAGCTTTTTCCCGATACAACGAGCTTTGCACTGCATACAGGACAAATAAATATACTCATTTCTCACCTCATAAATACATATCAGGATTCATAAATAGAACAGTTGAGCTTTTTGCAATTTCAATATCAAGCAATGGGAATTTTTCCTCAAGTACCCTGCGTAGTTCCCACAGTACAATATTTTCAGTATGGAAGTGACCGCAGTCAAAAAGCATAAAACTATGATTATATGCATCAATCCAGACATCATGCTTTACATCGCCTGTAATAAGTGCGTCACAGCCTTTTTCAATAGCAAGTCCAAGAAGTGAACCGCCCGAACCTGAACAAACAGCAACTTTTGATATAAATTCCTTGTATGATTTACTCATTTTTATACTTTCAAGTCCGAAAATTTCCTTTAAAATTCTGATAAATTCACGGATATTAATATTGTTTTTAAATTCAATTATATAACCAAGTCCTGTTCCGTTGCCGAAATCCTCTAAATATTCCTTGCTTTTTAATTCTCCGCATTTTTCGGTAATTTTTCTGACAATAACGCTGTTCGTTCCGCCCTCTGCAATATCAAGATTCGTGTGCATACATATTGCACTTATGTTACTCTTAATAAGCTCATACACAGGATTGCGGACAGCAATTTTTTTCAGCGGATTGAATATCACAGGGTGATGCGAAATTATCAGTTCTGCTCCTTTTCGTTTCGCCTCTTCAACAGCCACATCTGTAATATCAAGTGTAAGCAGAATTTTTGAGCAGTTCATTGTACTATTTTCCACAAGCAAACCAGAATTATCCCACTTTTCCTGCAAAGAAAACGGATATTTTGAATCAAGAAATTTATATATATCATTAATACTTTCGGATTTAATACCCTCAATAAGTTTACGGCTTAATGCAATACAATGAACAGAATCATCAATTCTTCCAGATTTTTCAAGAGATGTACTCATTTTTGCAAGCCTTTCTGACTGATTTTTCCTATATTTTCTACCTGTTTCGTCATCATCATCAAAAAATCCTTTGATTGATTCATGTTCCGTCAGCCAATTTTCTGAATAATGGCTGACTTCAGTACAAATAACAGTATAAATTTTGTCACCGTCCTCAACAGCTTTTTCAGTAATATCATCACAGCACATATATTCAGTAAGAAATCTTCTAAGAATTTCAAGCTTTGTCATAGGCTGTAAAATCAGACGTATATCAACAAAGTCGGCTGATTCAAGTACATGAACAATAGTTTCTCCGCCCATTCCTGCGATTACTATATCAGTCACACCATCAAGATTTATATTTTCAAGTCCGTCGGACAACACAAGTTCAACTTTATCTGAAACGCCGTATTTTTCAACGTTTTTTCTTGCAGATTCAAGCGGATTCGGATTAATGTCAGAAGCAATAACTTTACTGCATTTTCCTGATTTTATTAACTCAACAGCAAGATATGCATGGTCAGTACCCACATCGCAGACCGTCCCCTTACCGCTTACAAATTCCGCACATAATTCAAGTCTTTTATCAAGCATAATTTTTCTCCTGTATTAAAAATTCAGGCGTACCGAAAATCAGTACGCCATCGATTTACTTACGCTTTCTTAGCAAAATGCTCATTCAGCTTTGCAACAAGTTCATCGGGGTCTGTACCATGAACGGCACAAGCCTCCTCAATTGATTCGCCTCTTGATGCAGGACAGCCAAGACAGTGCATACCCATTTCAAGAAAATATGGTGCAACTTCAAAATCAGCGTCAAGAATATCGCCGATAATAGTATTTTTAGTAATTTCCATAATAAATATACTTCCTTTCGGTTTATTGATGCGTTTTTCGGGTCATGCCCCGAAATCCGCCTTAGTATGCCGTTCTCCTCGAAAAAGAAGAACAGCACAAGATTTGCATGGAAAAATCAGTCCTCGTTGAGACGTGAGAAACAGTCACTGCAATAAACAGGTCTGCCTTCTCTGGGTTCAAAGGGAACTTTCGCTTCACCGCCACATACCGCACATACGCCTGTATACATTACACGCTCGCCTCTGTTTGCATTTTTTCTCGCATCACGGCAGCTTTTGCATCTCTGTGGCTCATGTGTGAGACCCTTTTCAGCAAAAAATTCCTGTTCGCCTGCTGTGAAAACGAACTCATTTCCACACTCTTTGCAGACTAAAGTCTTGTCCTCGTACATTTTACAATACCTCACTTATTAGATTTGGGTCATGGCAGGAATTGCACCCACACTTTTGAATACCTTGCGGCAGACAACGTTCTTAATTGAACTACATAACCATTTTTAATATTTTCTGATATATGCATGGATTTTTCTTCTTGCCCTCTGCATTGCATTATCGACAGCTTTCTCAGATATACCAAGTTTCTCGGCAGTCTCTCTGTAGCTCATTCCCTGAATGCACAAGCTGAAAATTTTTCTTTCTTTTTCGGAAAGAATATTATCCACAGCATACCATAATTCAGAAAAAAATTCTTTATTGATGTAAATACTCTCAGGAGTTTCCTCCTCTGAAATTGAATCTGCCGAAATATCATCCAGACTTTCGCAGGGAATCGGATTTTTTCTTGATTTTGCAAGAAAAGTTTTCATCTGATTTACAATGCAGACCTCCGCAAAGGTAGAAAATTTCACACCCCTGTGAATGTCAAATGAAGCAATTGCCCTCAGAAGTCCCATAAGTCCCTCCTGTCTCAGGTCATCTGAGTCAGTATCGGAAACAGTATAAATTCCGGCTTTTATAAAAATAAGTTTCGAGTATCGAAACACGAGAGTACTTGCCGCTTTTTTATCGTTCTTTGCGATTAAAGCAAGCTCATCGTCAGTTTTACCGCAGAATTCATTCAAATTGAAATCCAAATCAAGCAAAGGTATTCACCCAACAATCAATCTTATCTGTATTCAGTTTTTTAAAGAGTATTATTATATTATTTCCGACAATCCGCATATAAACCGCAGACCGTCGGAAATATAATTTAAAAATCAGTCTGCATTCTTGGCAGCTTCTTCTTCAGCAGCCTTAAGAAGGTCAGCCATATCGAATCCGAAGTTACTTACAGTTTTTTTCGGAGGAGCTGAAGGCTTGGAAGCAGCTTGTGATGTCTGCTTAGACGGTGCTGTATTGACAGCAGGCTTTGATTGTGCAAACGAAGCAGGCTTATTGATAACAATATCGTCCATACCCGACATCGCAGGTGCAGCAGGTTTTACAGCATTCTGCTGAACTGCTGCTTTAGGTGCATTGGCAGGCTTGAAATCAGCTTTCTTGACATCGGCAAGCTTTATTTCGCTTTCCTTGCCTGTTTCAACTGCTTTACGTGCTTCAACAATAATATTATTTGTTTCTTTAAGTTTTTCGGTTGTCTGAGATGCAAGCTTATTTACAGCATCTGTCAAGCTTGTGAATTTACTGTTAACACTTTCAATCTCATTAAGAAGAAGTGTACGTACAGTTGATGACATCTCATTGAGCTTTTTAGCCTGTTCATTAGCGTCTTTGACAGCCTTTTCAGCAGTTGCATTTGCATCATCAATAGTTTTTTTCGCTGTTGTATCAGCTCCGCTGATAGTCTGATTTGCTTTATCATTTGCATCTTTAAGAATTTTATCGGCTTTTGCCTGAGCCTCTTTGATAGTAGATGCAGCCTTTTCTTCTGCTTCTTTCTTACTTTTTTCAGCGGATTCCTGAGCATTATTCAAAATATTGCTCATCAAATCGTTAAGTAAAGCAGTCGGATTGTTCATCTTTTCATTAAGCTGTGAGATTTCACCTTTAAGCTTTGTAATCTCAGCATCTTTCTTTGATACGGATTCGGTATCTTTTACAAGCTTTGCAATTTTACTGTCCTTATCAGCAGCTTCCTTTATTTTAGCATTAAGCTGCTCTGTCTTTGATTTGATTTCGGCAACAGCCTTTGACAAATCCTGCTTAACCTTTGTAAGTTCTAAATTAAGTGCAGAAGTATCAGCACCCCCACCTGCGGATTTCTGCTGAGCAAGCTGAGCTTTAAGTGCAGCAACTTCCTTTTTGGCAGCATCAAGTGCAGCTTGTGCCTGCGGATTTCCTTGCGGAGCTTTATTTGCAAGCTGAGCTTTCAGATTATCAATTTCTTTTCTAGCAGCATCAAGTACAGCCTGATTTCCGCTGTCTGTAGGAATACCCTTTCCTGCTTTAATCTGGTCAAGCTGTTTTTTTAGTTCATCATTTTCTTTTCTGGCTGCTCTCCAGCCATTATTTGCAGCATTAAGTTTTTCCTGAAGATTATCAATCTGGTTTCTGTACTTTGCAATTTCCTGCGGTTCAACAGCGGGTCGTTGCTGTCCACTAGATTCAGCAAGTTCTTTTTCCAATGATTCAATTTTTGAATTTAATTCATCAAGATAGGTAAGAACGTCTTCTTTAACAAATCCGCCGCCTATTTTGGTTGTTCTTAATACGGTTGGTTGTTCCATTTATTTCACTCCGTTCTCCGCAGGGATTTGCGGAAGTAATCTAAAGGCATAAAACGCCTTATAATAATTATACCACATTTTACACACAGTTTCAATTATCGGTAATGTAGAATTTTTTAACTGATTTCTGTGCATTTCACCAAAAACAAAAAAGCGACTGCAAAAACAGTCGCTTTAAATTTAATCAACTTCCAAGAATTTTAAGAATATCATCAAGGTCATAATCCTGAGTTGGCTGCTGCGGCTGTCTAATATTTGATGAACGTTCATCATTCGTTCCGAGACCTTCAATAAGAGGATTATCAATCTTAATAACGTCCTCATCACGTTCTTCGGCAACAGGCGGAGCGATAATTTCTTCCTCTTCTTCAAAAGGAGGAGCATTCGGGTCATCAAAACCTGCTGCGATAACAGTAATTGTCATCTCGTCCTGCATATCCTCCTTGAATGCAGTACCGAAGATGAACTCAACGCCCTCAGCAGCAGTATCTGTAATCATCTTTGTAGCTGCATCAACATCAGAAGAAAGAATATCCTCAGACATAGCGATATTTATAAGAAGTCTCTTTGCACCTGAGATGGAAGTTTCAAGAAGCGGGCTGGAGATAACTGAATTTGCAGCTTCCTTTGCCTTATCCTTACCCGAACCGTGACCAATAGCCATATGTGCATATCCTGCACCTCTCATTATTGTGGAAACATCGGCAAAATCAAGATTTATGTAGCCTTCTTCAACAATAAGGTCTGAAATACTCTTTACACCTGTTTTGAGAACATCATCTGAGAGGGAGAATGACTGTTTCATAGTGAGCTGCTGTTTACCGTCGAGAAGTTTTTCATTAGGAATAACGATAAGCGAATCAACATACTTTCTGAGTTCTGCAATACCTTTTTCAGCCTGAGCCATTTTCTGTTCTCTTTCAAAAAGGAAAGGCTTTGTAACAACAGCAACAGTAAGAATATCCATTTCCTTTGCAATTTTAGCAACAACCGGAGCAGCACCAGTACCTGTTCCGCCGCCCATTCCGGCAGTAATGAAAATCATATCAGCACCCTTGAGATGTGCTTCGATTTCGTCTCTATTTTCCTCAGCACTTCTCTGTCCGATTTCGGGCTTGTTTCCTGCACCTCTGCCCTTAGTAAGCTTTGCACCAATCGGGATTCTTGTTGTAGCCTTAGACTTATTCAATGCCTTTGCATCAGTATTAACTGCAATATATTCGATATTGCTGACACCTGAGTCAACCATACAGTTAACGGCATTACCGCCGCCGCCGCCAACGCCTATAACCTTTATATTAACATCGGGTTCCATTGCTTCCTCATAATTGAAATCTGACATTTTGAAACTCCTCCTACTTTTCTTCAATCTTTGTCTGTGAATTTTAAGCTGTAAATACACTTATCATTTTAGCATATTCCGCTGATTTTTGCAAGTCTCATAGCTATTTTTTTAAATTTCTGCACATTGTACATTTTTTTAGTATATTTTGAACATAATTTCATCTATTATCCCCATTGGTCGGGAATACCATCGCCGTCATAGTCAGTATAGCCATAATCAGGATAGCCGTCGCCGTCAACGTCCATCCAGACATTATAATCATCAGGAATGCCATCGCCGTCTGAATCATTATAGTTATAATTATAATCATCATAATAATCGTAATCACTGTAGCCGTCATCATAGCCATAATCAGCAACGGGTTCAGTTGTAACAGTTGTAGTTGTTGTACTTATTGTTGATGTTGTAACCGCAGCCGTAGTTGTTTCGACTTCACCGTTTCCTCTGAAACTGCATTGATTTGAACCTACCATTTTAAGGCAGCCCTTTTTACCCTTGATATTCTCATCATTCATGACATTCTGTGCAAGGTCAAGTTTATATTCAACATCATTCCAGTTGCCCATTTCAAAGATAAGTCCGTTTCTGTAGTTTACAGTAATTTCATATTCATTTGTTATGTCAATTGATTCAATCTGTGTATTGTCGTCCCTGTCAAAACGGCTTATAATCTGAGAAAAAGCCTCATACTTATTCTGATTTACAGATTTAAGTGCTTTTCCTGCCTCCGTATCGGCGGGTTCAAGACCATATATTACAGGCAGATTTTCTATATCGGAATAGAAATTATTATCAGAAAGAATTTTTCCCTGACGGCTTACAAGCAAAACACCGTCATCATACTGGACATTGTATGCAGGAATACAGCGTGTTACATTTATTCTGAGCGTAGACGGAAAATCCCTGCTTACTTCTGCTGTTTCAACATAAAGAAGCTCGTCCATTATATGCTGTTCGGATTTTTTTGTATTAAGCCGAAGAAGATTATCACCTGCCCGTATTTCCGAAACTTCTACAATTTTCATATAATCATATGTCTGTGATTCACCTGAAACCACAATACTGTCAATATTGAATAAAAAAGTAAAGCACATTGTAATTCCGATAGTCAGAACAAGCAGAACAACGGCAATGACATACACGCTCATCATACGTTTTCGGCGACGCATACGTTTTCCGCTGTTCTGCCTTTCAATATTGGTTTTTTCAACATCATTCATACTAATTTCAACCTCCGCCTTTACTCCCTTCGTATTTTACCGCCAAGTGACGAAACAGCTTCTTCAAATTTTTCATAACCTCTGTCTATGTGATGAATACTGCTCAGGTGCGTTACACCCTCTGCCGAAAGTGCAGCCACTGCCATAGCTGCACCGCCACGCAAATCAGTTGCTTCAATATCCGCACCATGAAGTTTCCGAACTCCACGAACCACCGCAACTTTTCCCATAACCTGAATATCAGCACCCATTTTTGTAAATGCATCAGTATGGCGATAACGGCAGTCAAAAATATTTTCCTCAAAAACACTTGTTCCGTCGGCAGTAATCAATGCCGCCATTAAAACAGCCTGAGCGTCCGTGGGAAATCCCGGGTGCGGCATTGTCCGTATTCTGTCTTTTAATGCACGGAGTCTTGCACCTTTTCTTACATAGATTTTATTATCTGCAAGATAAATCCCGCAGCCCGTCTGTTCCATGACGGAAATGAAAGGTTCTATTTCGGAAATACAGGCATTTTTAAGTATCAGCTCTCCGCCTGAAGAAGCCGCCATTGCAATATAAGTAGCTCCGACAATTCTGTCAGGCATTATCGTATATTCACAGCCGTGAAGTTTTTCCACGCCGTTTATGATTATTCTGCTTTCGCCATCGCCCTTTATATCAGCTCCGCAGCACCGCAGAAAACGACATAAATCGCATATTTCAGGCTCACGTGCGGCATTGTTTATAATCGTTTCACCGTCTGCCGTAACAGCACATAGGATAATATTTTCCGTTGTACCGACTGAGGGAAACGACAGGGAAATTTTAGCTCCGTGTGCTCTGCCTGTCGGTATAAAGCAGTGTATTCTTCCACCGCTGTCCGAAATATCAACACCCATTTTACGCAGTGCGGCAAGATGCATATCAATGGGACGTGAACCGAGTTCACAGCCGCCCGGAATGCTGACGATACATTCGCCCATTCTTCCGAGAATAGCTCCCATGAACATGATTGATGAACGCATTTCACGCATAAGTTCATCGGGAATTGCAAAATCAGATGCACCCGATGAATCAATTACAGCACTTCCCGAAGATAAATGGCATTTACAACCAAGACAATTGAGAATCCTTGATGCGGAATACACATCGGTAAGAACGGGACAACTTTTAAGTATGCATTCACCATTGGCAAGCAAAGTTCCTGCCATTATCGGCAATGCACTGTTTTTGCTTCCCTGTAGATTTATTTCACCGCTGAGACGATTTCCACCGGTAATAACAAATTTCTGCAAAAAGACCACCTCACAGCTTTTTGTTTATATTATGCTGTGAAACGGATTTCAGTTACTTTGTCTTTGCAATAAGTTTATCAATAACGGCAAGAATACGCTCATTTGTATCAGTAAGGTGCAGACTTGCCGCACTCTGCGACATAACTTCAACCTTATCGGGATTTTTATACAGTTTTTCGATTTCTGCAATAATCTTTTCGGGAGTGACATCTTTCTGTTCAATGACTTCTGCCGCACCTGCTTTTCCGAGTACCATTGCATTGTGATACTGATGATTTCCGGCAACAATCGGTGACGGAATCAATATTGAAGCTTTTCCTGCCGCTTCGAGTTCAGCAAGAGTAGACGCACCCGAACGGCATATTACAAGGTCTGCCGCCGCAAGACAAACGTCCATGTCATTTATGTATTCCGTAATTCTCAGGCGGTCACTTTGAAGCGGAATACCTGCGGATTTCATTGCCTGCGGAAACGTATCTTTTCCCATACCGCCATAACCGTGAATATGATTTATTTTCAGCCTCCTGCCGTAATGCCACTTGACAGCTTCCGTCATGGTTTCATTTATACAGCCTGCACCAAGACTTCCGCCGAAAGAAAGAATTGTGAAATCATTGTTGAATCCGAGTTTTCTGCGTGCCTCAGACTTGCTGATATGATTTATATTACTCCTTACAGGCAGTCCCGTTACGCTGTATTCAAATTTGCTTTTATCCATGAAATCCAGTGCCTCTTTTACTGTAAGCATTACATAATCGACTTCTTTTGAGAGAAGTTTGTTTGTAACTCCAGGATAAGCATTCTGTTCATGTATAGCCGTCGGAATACCCATTCTTGCGGCTTTTCTTATTACAGGTCCTGCGGCATATCCGCCTGTACCTATGGCAATATCTGGCTTGAAATTACTGATGATTTCTTTTGCTCTTTTTCCCGAAGACGCAAGATAAGCAGCAGCTTTTATATTTCTTCCGACGTTTTCAAGTGAAATTTTTCTCTGAAATCCAGCAACTTTTATTGTCTCCATTCTGTATCCTGCCTGTGGGACAAGTTTTGATTCCATACCTTTCGGAGTTCCTGCAAAAAGAAACTCTGTATCAGGATATTTTGATTTTATTATATCTGCAATTGCAAGTCCGGGATTGATATGACCTCCCGTTCCGCCGCATGAGATAAGAACTTTCATAAATTCGCTCCTTTAATCAAGTGTATTGAATTATTCTTCTTCCTGTTCGTCCACTGTCGGTCTTTCGGGCGGATAATAGCGGTGTTTTGAGATATTCAGCATAATTCCCATTTCAACAAGCTGCATTATAAGTGCAGTACCGCCATAGCTGAAAAACGGCAGACTAATACCGGTATTTGGCATCAGATTGCTTACAACAGCAAGATTCAGGACAGTCTGAATGCCTATCTGAGTAGTAATACCGACAGCAAGCAGCATACCGAATCTGTCTTTACAGCGAACAGCTATTGAGTATCCCTCAACAACGAGGAGAAAGAATACAATTATAATTGCCAATGCACCTATGAAGCCGATTTCCTCGCACACAATAGGGAAAACAAAGTCATTTTTGGTTTCGGGAAGATAAAGATATTTCTGACGTGAATTTCCAAGACCGAGACCGAAAAGTCCGCCTGAACCGATAGCGATAATGGAATTTGCGGTCTGCCATGTATCATTCAGAACATCTGCAAAAGGGTCCTGCCATGACTTTATACGAACCTGAACATAACTTCCGGGAACGTTATACTGCCAGAAAATATAGCCGACTGCCGCACTTACAGATGTAACACCCAGCAGAACAAACTGCTTGAGATTTACACCTCCGCAAAGAATAAGTGAAATTGCAATTGCAGTTATAAGCAGAAGTCCTGAGATATGCTTTTCAAGTGCAATAAGAAGTACATAAATCATAAGATAGCCTGCATATTTTGCAATTCCCGTACTGAACTTATTCATTTTATTGCCGTCTTTTTCCATGCTGTATGCAAAGAATACAGTAATCGCCAGCTTTGCCACTTCTGAAGGCTGAAAGTTTATAGGTCCTATAGTAAGCCAGCGTTTTGCACCCATTGAACCGCCCTCAGTATTTCCTATAAGAAGTACAACAACAAGTAGAATCGCAACACCGATATAGAAAATTCCTGCAATGTTCAATTTTCTGAATAATGGAATTTCTATCTGTTTGAAATTATGGTAATCGAAATTCATGAAGAAAATCATTGCAACAAATCCGATTATAGCATTCATTGCCTGATTTTTCGCATAATAGAGACCATCGCCATGCTCACTGTAAGCCCATGCATAGCTTGCAGAAGC
>JAIDNR010000267.1:4422-4796 GCA_029063695.1 Ruminococcus sp. | reverse complement strand
GCAGACGGTTTGCTTACACGTGATGTGTGGTGTGCAAACGAGGACGTGAATCGCTGGGAATCAGAACACTTTCAGTTCATATGGGGGAAAAACGGCACTGATTCAGGTAAAATCACGCAGGAATTTCTTGAGGAGAATGCTAAACATCTTGAAGCCTGCTGGGACGTTTATATGAACGAACTGTCTATGGAAGCTCCCACACAGTCCGTTAATCTTGGTTTAAGAGACGGCAATCAGTATAAGGTTAACTTCTATATTTCCGGTACGGGATTAAGTCCTTTTACGGACGACTGGGCATATATGGGTTACGATTCACAGGGATACGCTTTCATGTTCTGCTGTGTGGATTCCATGAACAATTCGCCGAATCCGTC
>JAIDNR010000267.1:0-4412 GCA_029063695.1 Ruminococcus sp. | reverse complement strand
CCGTCATGGGTACTTCCTCATGAATTTGGTCATGTAGTAACGGCACATCAGCTCGGCTGGAATGACAATAAGTATGTTCAGGCTTGGTGGGAATCAATCGGCAACTGGTATCGTGAGCAGTTCCTTTATTCCAACTATTATCAGCAATGGGTGACTAATCCGTCAAATGGTACTGATTATTTTGAAACTTACATGAAGAATCTTTGCTTCACACCTATTCTGGGACGTGACAACTATGCATCATGGGCATTTTTGCAGTATCTTACGGAAAATCCTGATAATCTTGACGGCTATGGAAGTGACTTTATTAAAAATCTTATGCAACAGGGACAGAGAGACGAGTATCCTTATCTTGAAATTGAACGTCTCGCAAATGCCGATTTGAAAGATACTCTCGGTCACTATGCAAAGCGTATGGCTACTCTTGATTTGGAAAAACAGGCAAATTATCGTGCAAGACAGAATGAACTTCTTGCAAGAGGTGAATGGAACTGGAATGAGATATTTACTATACTCGAAAAAAGTGGAAAATCCGACAATTATTATATCGTTCCGACGGAACGTGCACCACAGCAGATGGGAATAAATATAGTTCCGCTTGAACCCGACGACAGTGGAAAAATTTCAATTACTTTAGAGGGTCTTACCGATGTAAAAGGTGCGGACTGGAGAGCTTGTATTGCTGTTGAACAGAAAGACGGCACAACAAGATATTCCGATCTTTTCAGAAGTGGTGAAACGGCTGAAATGACTTTTGACAGGAATATTGATTCAAGTGCTTATCTTACAGTAACGGCAACACCCGATACTGATACACTTATTCAGTGTGGAGTTCCATGGGCTTATGGTGAGGGTGAATTTGATGAGAATAATATGCCGTTTCTCAGTAAAACACGCTATCCATATGCGGTTACAATAAACGGAGCAGGTATAAAGCAGTCTCAGGATAATGCAGGAATGGCAGAGGGAAATTATCACTCCAACGGCGGCGGATTTGTTGCGTCCACTGCTCATGTTGATGATACCGTATATGTCGGCAGAAATGCCAGAGTTATGGGCTATGCCACAGTTACGGGAAATTCTGTAATTGACGGTTATGCTACAATAACAGGAAATGCAACGGTGTCGGGAAATGCCGTTATTACAGGTCATGCTGTTGTTGCAGAAAATGCAACAGTCAAGGACAATGCTATTGTCGGCGACTACGCAGGAGTTATGGGACGTTCTGTGGTTTCGGACAATGCAAGAGTTATTGAAAGCGGTCTTGTTTATGATAATTATAAAGTAAGCGGAAATGCAACGGTCAAGGGTGTAGCTTTCTGTATGGTGAACGGTGAAGCGACAGGTGAAGCAATGCCCGACGGTGACTATTATGACGATTCAAGCAGAACTGTTTCAGCAGGTTCTGTATACGGCTGGGCAAGTCCCGACAGCTATGTAAACAGCAGACCATATAAAAGCGGACAGGTTGTGGGACTTGAATTTGATACGGACAGTTCAAAAATTGCCAGTGATACATATACTTCAACTTATGGTACTGTAATCGGCAGTCCCGAATGGAACGAAACAAAGACAAGCGGTAAAGGTGTACTTACTTTCAATGGCAAGAATCAGTATATCATTGCTGACAGTTCCTATGCTATGCTCCATGATGCTGAATATCAGACTGCTTTACTTCTAAGAGATACAAATGCACAGACTATTTTCTGTTTTGGAAGTGATAATAAGTTTATGCATTTATTTGCAAAAGATGGCAGTTTAACTCTGGCAATGAATGATGGAAGCGGTTTACAGGAAGTAACAGCCGAAAATGCGTACAAAGCAGGGGAGTGGGTCACAGTAAGCGTTTCTGTCATCGGCGATACAGCAAGTATTACAGTAAACGGCGATACTGCTGCAACTGGAAATGTCACTATTGACCCGATTGATATTGTTTCAGAAGATGCTGATTATATCATTGCTGACGGTATGAACGGTTCTATGGACTTTTTCCGTGTGAACTTCAAAGATGTCACAGCACCCGAATATTACTATACAGAGTCGGAGCAGGTAACAAAGAAACTGAGAGGGGACGTGAATCTTGACGGCGAAGTTGACATTGCAGATGCCGTAATGCTTCAGAACTGGTTGTTAGGAAATGGAAATATAATTGATTGGGAAAACGGCGATTTGATTCCTGACGGCAGACTTGATGTGTTTGATATGATTGAAATGAGAAATCTTGTCAAATAAGAATAAACAATAAAAAGTACCCGAAAATCAAATCGGGTACTTTGTTTTTTGATTAAATATTCTCTGTTTCAGCGATTTCAGTTTCACTGATTTCAATTTCATCGGTTTCGGTGATTTCACTGTTTTCGACAGTATTTTCAACTTTCATGATATACTTATCTCTTACAAACGGAATAACACACAGCAAAGGAACTGTTGTGAATACTGAATAGGCATAGCGGAACTCTGAATATACAGGCGTAGCTATCATAAGTGTGAGAATAACACCCATTATGGGAAGATATATGAGCATGAATGCTTTTCTTTTCTTGATGAAAGAAGCTCCCATCATGAAAACGACTGCCCATGTCATTGAACCGATACTCCAGAATAAGCCGAGATAATAGTATTTCTTGTATGCGTCACGGATTTCATGGAGTTTTTCAGTGGATTCATCGCTCAGTATAATTACTTTATGAAGGTCTGGAAAATTATCATTTCTGAACTCACCGGCATAAACCCAGTACTGAACATCAGGAAACCAGTAACCGCAAGTCTGATATACATGAGCGATTATATAAGTTTCCGGATATTCAAGTCCGAGCTGAATCCAGAGTTTTAAAAATTCCGTCTTATGCTCTGTGATATATTCCTGATTATCAGTTTCTCTTACAAGATTTTTTATTGAGTCTGAAATATTTGGTGTATAGCGTTCAGGAATAAGTGAAACATCAACAATATTGCTGAGAAGTTCTCTCTGTTCATCGGTTATTTCTTTATCACGGACAACTGCCGCAATCTGCTGTGCGGGAAGTGAAAGGGATTCAATCGGGTCAGGCGGAGTAACTCCCATAGAATTGTAGACAGGACCTTTTATAATAAGAGCAAGAACAAGTGAAGCCGCTGAAATTCCGAGTGTAACAAAGCTTTTTTTCTTGAGACAGTATATTGCAAGGAATAAAAACATGAACATAAATGCGTACAGTCCGTTGCTTCTGAAAAGGCATACTCCAACACCGAGGACGAACAGCATGATATATTCAAATATATATTTTTTCTGTGGATTTGCTTTTTTTAGCATAATCAGCCGCCAGAGAGTTGTGGAGAAAGCAACCACAATTCCGCCGAACCATATATCTTTCCACATAACAACACTGTATTGTCCGTGAAATGCAAGTGTAAAATAAAGAAGTACGCATACAATTGCAAATGTTTTAACTCTGAATTTATAGAGCGTAACAATCAGATATGAAAATGATGCCGAAAGAAGTATTGCCTGACAGACAGTATAAGTTGCAACGGATTTTACAACATCGCCGTCGAAAATAAGTTGTCCGAGATTAAAGAATATCTTAATCATCATGGTGTGTGCGATAGGGTGATGATTTGAAAGTGCCTCCATTCCCTGAGACTGATTAAGTTCGCTGATTGAGTCGGCAGTAATATCTCCCGGATAAAGCAGGAGAAAATACGGAAGCCATGTGAGGAGCATAATTATCATTGAACCAAAAAATACAAAAACTTTATGTTTTATATCAGGTTCGGGTTTCTGCACATTTACTTCTGTATCAAGGATTTTATTGTAGACAACATTGAGAAGTGCGTTGAAAAACAGGTAAAATCCAATTAAATATATAATTATGGTGTACAACTTCATATTTTCATAAATTACAATATTTTCAAATTTAAAGAAGAACATGACTGCTGTAAAGAATACTGCTCCGATAAGTGAAGTTATTTTTATACGCTTATTCTTAACGGTTTTAGCTTTTGTGAAAACAGGATACATAAGCACTGCAAAAAGCAGTATAAAGATATTTGTTGTCTGCATGGAAAGAAACTTTGCAAAAGCTGCCGCTGATATGAGAGCTTCGGCATATGGAATAAGCTTACCGATTTGCTTTTTCATTGTATTTGATTTGCTGTCCATTTTATTACTCCTTTTTTTGATTATTTCTGTCCTCGCTGATTAATCTGCGGTATTCGTTTTCGGCATGGTGAAGATTCACTTCAAAATCCTGCTGGTTTTTCTGGATAATACATGAAAGAAGCATTCCCGAAAAGAATGACTGAAGTGCGGCAATTGCTGTAAATCCGCAGACAATAAGTGTAGGGAATTTTGAAACTATACCTGTATCTATATATTCCACAAGAACAGGAATAAAGAAAATTGCGGCAATCAGAAGAAGAAGTGCGGCAAT
>JAIDNR010000266.1 GCA_029063695.1 Ruminococcus sp. | reverse complement strand
ATTATGATTCTCATGGTTGCTTTCGTGGTACAGCTTGTTCTCTGCTTTATCGGAGAGGCTGAGTGGTTTGAACCTGGGTATTGATTGCAATTCTTATTGCAAACGGCGTTTCATCAATAAGCGAAAGCAAACAGGAGGGCAAGGCTTCCGCACTCAAAGCAGAGGAGCTTGCAAAAGAGACCGCCAAGGTAATCCGTGACGGAAAACTTGTTGAACTTCATGTTTCAGATGTTGTTGTCGGTGATATTGTATTTCTTCAGGCAGGCGATAAAATTCCTGCCGACGGTGCAGTATGTGACGGTGCAATAAATGTTGACCAGGCAGCACTCAACGGAGAAACTGAGGAAGCTGAAAAGACTGTCGGCGATGACAACTATGATATAAACGACCTGCTTAATAAGCGTTATGTCTATCGTGGTACAGTCGTTTGCAGCGGAGAGGCTTACATTGAAATCAAGGTAGTAGGAGATAATACACTCTTTGGTAAGCTTGCACTAGAAGTTCAGGAGGATACAAGAGAAACTCCTTTACAGGTCAAGCTTGGCAAACTTGCAAAGCAGATTTCAACTTTCGGATATATAGGTGCAATCTGTATTGTAATTGGAGTACTTCTCAAATCTGTTATTTCAGGCGAACTCCCCGATACTGCAATTGGCTGGTTAAGACTTGTTATGGATGCTGTAACCGTTGCTGTTACCGTCATTGTATGTGCAGTACCGGAAGGTTTGCCTATGCTTACATCAATTCTGCTTTCGTTCCAGAGTCTCAGAATGGCAAAGGATAATGTTCTTGTAAGAAAAATCAACGGACTTGAAACAGCAGGAAGTCTGAGTATTCTTTTCAGCGACAAGACAGGTACAATCACAGAAGGCAGACTTTCAGTAGTTGAACTTGCACTCGGAAATGTAACTGTACTTGATAAACTCAATAAAGCACCAAAGTCAATGATAGATGATGTCATTGTGGGTATCGGCGTAAACAACAGTTCAACTGCAAGTAATGGAAATGTTATCGGCGGAAACAGTACCGATAGAGCTATGATGGGATTCCTTGTTGATTCAGGTGTATCTGATTCAATTTCAAAGGACAATGTAAAGAATTTCAGTCCGTTCGATTCAAATAAGAAATCGTCAAGTGTAACGGTAAGCATTGACGGAAAAGATGTGACTTATATCAAGGGTGCGGCTGAGAGAATCATTGAACGCTGTACTCATTATATCGACGAAAACGGCAATGTCAAAGATTTCAATACTAAGGACAAGCTTACTGAATACAGTGACGCACAGGCAGGACGTTCAATGCGTTTACTTGCTGTTGCAAAAATTGACGGTTCAGACGACAGCAGAAATGATTTAACACTTGTATGTGTCCTCAGTATTCGTGACAACGTAAGAAAAGAAGCCGCTGACGCAATCAAGGAAGTGCAGAATGCAGGTATTCAGGTTGTTATGGTAACAGGTGACCGTAAAGAAACTGCTGCAGCTATTGCAAAGGAAGCAGGGCTTCTTACAAGTCCCGAACACGTAGTCCTTACATCTCCTGAACTTGCCGCAATGTCAGATGACGAAGTTAAAAAAATACTTCCTAATCTCCGTGTTGTTGCCCGTGCATTGCCAATGGATAAAAGCCGTCTCGTAAGATTGGCACAGGAACTCAACTACGTTGTCGGAATGACAGGTGATGGTGTAAACGATTCACCCGCACTTAAAAAGGCTGATGTTGGTTTCGCTATGGGAAGCGGTACGGAAGTTGCAAAAGATGCAGGCGATATTACAATTATGGACGATAACTTCTCCTCAATTGAGAAAGCTATTCTTTATGGACGTACAATGTTCAAGAGTATACGTAAGTTCCTGATATTCCAGCTTACAGTAAACGTTGCAGCAGTTCTTACCTGCTTTATAGCACCTCTTCTTGGCGAAAATGTTGTGCTTACTGTAGTACAGCTTCTTCTCATAAATCTTGCTATGGATACACTTGCCGCTATTGCATTCGGAAGTGAACCTGCACTTAAAGAATATATGAAAGAAAAGCCCATTCCACGTTCTGCAAGTATCATAAGCAAGGAAATGCTTGTCGAAATTATAATTTCCGCACTCTATATCACACTCGTATGTCTTGGTATTCTCTTTATACCGTTTATTCATGACCTTTTCGGCGATGTTGACATAACTTATCTGAAATCCGCATTATTCGCAACATTCATGATGGCTATAACATTCAACGGTTTCAATGCAAGAACATCACACCTCAATATTTTTAAGGAAATCGGCAGAAACAAAAGTTTCTTAATTGTTATGGCATCAATTTTCATTCTCCAGTTCGTATTTGTAACATTCGGCGGTGAGTTCCTTAGCGTTGAGGCACTCTCACTTAAGGGCTGGCTCATATGTATTGTACTTGCAATTCTTGTAATTCCGATTGACATGATACGCAAGGCAGTTATGAATAAGAAACAGTAAATTTTTCAATGAACACAATATGCCTGTGAACGTGAAAAACACGGTTCTCAGGCATATTTATTGATATTTTGGGGAAGGAATATTTTGACAATGTTAATAGACGAAAATGAATTTATTCCGTATAAAGTAGGCGGACTTTTATATACACCTGCCACTAACATGACAATTTCTGATAAAATCAGACATCATTCAATAGACTGTCTTACATCAATTGTTTTTTGTCTTGAAGATTCAATAGGTGATGCTGAACTTCCTGAAGCGGAGTCAAATCTTAAAGAAATACTTATATCTCTGAAAGATACAGATAATCTTCCGTTGATGTTCATAAGAGTAAGAACTCCTAATCACCTTGAACATCTTTATGAGTATCTTAAAAATAACCTTGAAAATGTCACAGGCTTTGTACTTCCGAAATTTGATATGAGCAATATAGATGATTATTTTGAAGTTATTGGCTATATTAATCATGAATCAGGAAAGCCGAAGTATATCATGCCTATCATTGAAAGCAGAATGATTGCAAAAAGCTGCAATAGACTTGCTGAACTTGAAAAGCTGAAAAGCAGAATGGATTCCATGAAAAAATATATACTTAATGTACGTGTCGGCGGAAATGATTTTCTTAATATTTACGGTCTAAGGCGTAATGTTGTGCAGAATATATATCAGATAGGAATAGTACGCAATATTCTTGTGGATATAGCAAGTGTTTTCTCAAATGACTACGTTGTTTCAGGACCTGTTTGGGAATATTATGACAACGGCGGTGATGATAAGTGGAAAACAGGACTTGAAAAAGAACTCGAACTTGACCGCCTTAATGGTTTTATCGGCAAGACTTCAATTCACCCATCTCAGCTTCCGTTTATATGGGACAGTCTCCGTCCGACAAAATCCGACTTTGAAGATGCTGAAACAATACTCCGCTGGTCTGATAAAGGCGGTGTAAAAGGAAGTTCCGACGGCAGACGTATGAATGAAGTAAAAACACACAGAAACTGGGCAAGAGTTACTTATATTCTGGGTACTATTTACGGCACAAAGGAGAATTTATAATGAATATCTGGTTTAATCACTGGTTCAGTGCGGCATATCATATCATAAACTATATGCGTGAATCGGACAAAAATATCCATATTATTGGCACTAATTCAAGAGCCGACAGTGTATATAAGCTTGTGTGCGACGAATGGTACAATGAGCCATCTGATGATTCATACGTTGAACATTGCATTGATTTCTGTAAGGAATACAAAATCAATGTTTTTGTACCTCGTCGTCACATGAAAGAAATTACCGAAAATAGTTCACGTTTTGCGGAAATCGGTACAGCACTTCTTGCAAATACAGATAAAACTGATATTGAACTGATATACGATAAAGTAAAAACATATGACTATCTGAAATCCAACGGTCTTTCAGCTGTAATTCCCAAATATTATTCATGCGGAAATTCTGAGGAGTTTGCAAGGGCTGTACTTGATTTGCAGAAAAAGGGATATAAAGTCTGCTATAAAATTTCGGTTGATGAAGGCGGAATATCATATCATGTTATTGAGGAAAATCCGACTGTTTCAATCTGGTGCAAATCATCAAGTCATGTTTCGTTTGAGGATTCAATTGAAATCATTGGGAGCTATGATTTTTCCGTACCTGTTATTGTAATGCCGTATCTCAGTCAGCCTGAAGTCAGCGTGGACTGTCTGAAAACAGACAGAGGTCTGCTTATGATACCACGATACAAAATGGGTGGACGTGTAAGCAAAGTGGATTTTGATAAAAACATTATGCAGATAACTGAAAGCATATCAGAAAAATTTGTACTTGAAATGCCATATAATGTACAGTACAGATTTTATGACGGCAGACCGTATCTGCTGGAAATCAATCCTCGAATGTCAGGCGGTATTCAGCTTTCGTGTATGGGTTCGGGAATAAATCTTCCTGCACTTGCACTTAAAAAACTGCTTAATCAGCCTTATGAATGGAAATATCCCGATTTTCAGTCAAGGAAAGTCGCTCACATCGAAACACCTGTTATTATAAAGTGAGGAATAAAAAATGAGTAATATTGAACTGAATAAAATGATAAAAATTGCAAGACGTTATAATAATAAAAAGCGTTCATATTTGCTTGTGAATACTTTACAGGCAAAGCATATTCCCACACGTCCGCAGGATATTAACTTCGGTACTCGTATCGGACAGATAATTCGTGAAGAAGATTTCCCGAATGCACATCTTGTTATCGGCTTTGCTGAAACTGCAACTGCAATCGCTGCGGATGTTGCTGGGGAAGCAAGTCTTCCGTCGTTTGCAGAATAGTGAATTTTTATCAATAC
>JAIDNR010000265.1 GCA_029063695.1 Ruminococcus sp. | reverse complement strand
TTTTCAAGGTATTTTACCTGATTTGATTTATTCATAGAAATAAATTCGGGAAAAGCGACTGTCTTTGTATTATTGTACCGCACAATAGTTTCCCATATTCCATAGCCACAGCTCCCGTGACGCTTATCGCCTCTTGAATCTTCAATAATCTGATTCAGCATCATGTCAAAAGGTGTAGACCACATACATTTTGGAGAGCAGTATATTTTTGTATTGGGTTTGATTTCACTGTGTTCTTCGGCGAAAATAAGTGGATTTATTATAAAGCTGTCCGCAAAATATGTATCAGAACCCGCAAAAGTTCCCGAACATAAATGGTGGAATACATGGCGGAAACCGTTTTCAGAAATCACAGTATGCCCACGCTGTGGACCGCCGTTGTGCAGTAGCGTAATGCATGGCTTGTCGGTATTTTTACAGAAGTAGTCCGTCATCAGACCTTTTCCCTCATCACCGTATGATGCACCGATTACGACTTTTATTTCCTTTTCCATGTATTCCACTCCTTACTTTACCATGAAATCAGATTCTTGAAAAATCCTTTCTTCTTCTCAAACGGATTTTCATTTTCCTGTACCTGTTCGATTATTGATGTATAGTCATTTTTGGCAAAATCAGTTACAATCTTGATAATTGTATTGATTATATTGTCAAGATTTACTTCAATCAGATGATTTTTGTCAAGATATTCGCCGAAACTTCTGCCGATTGCATCTTTATAATGACTTCCACATGATTTAGGGTCAATGACAGCAAGGTGATAGAGTTCAAATTTCTTTATAGTTTCCATGTAAAGAGTCTGTGTATTAATATCATTTTCGAGATTATCACCCACAGCATTTTGTAGTGGCTGTTTTGGAAGATACGGGTTAAGCGGTTCGTCGCCCATTGTAATTATAAGTCCTTTTTTACCACGCTTGTGGCAGTCAAGTTTAGTGTGATTGAGTGCAAAGTACCATGCTGCTGTATACGATTCATAACCGTTTCCGCCGCCACCTGCCTCAAAGTAGATTTTATCAAGCTGTTCTGCAATTCTTATATCAGATTCAAACTGCGATGCCTGTATCGGTGCACGGTCATAGGCAAGGTCGCCGATACCCATAATCATGAACTCAACATCTTTTGTACTATTATAGAGTTCAGTCATAACGATATTAAGTTTCTTTGCGATTTCAACCGCCGTACAGCCCATACTTCCTGTGACATCAAGTGCGAGAATAACAGGTACTGTATTCGGGTGTTCCTCGCTGTCACAGCACTCCCTTATGACCTTATACGGATTGAGTGCAGGGTCAATAGCCCTTGATTTGAACATCTCCTGAGCTGAATAATTTCCACTGATTGTGCCATCTGCATTGAGACTTCTACCTCTACCTCTGTTGTAATTGGCAAAAGAATTTCTGTTCCATGCTCCGCTACCCATAATTAATCTTCTCCTTTCATATCATCGTTATTATTGTCAAACATATCATCAAATATATTACCAATTCCGCCACCAGACATAGCCATTAACATCATGGGATTCATACTGTTCTGTAAATTTCCTCTGTCTTTGAACAGTTCGGAAATCATCATGTATTTCATTATTTTACCCATTCCCTTTTTACCCTTGTTATTGCCGAATATTGATACAATCCTGCCGAAAAAGTAAGTATCGCCCATAAAAATATGCCTTTCGGGAATAATATTTTCAATAGTGGAATCCTCAAAGTTTATTGCCGTAATTATATCACCGTCTTTTTTGACAACACATTTAGGTTTTCCACCGACAAGAATTATATCGCCTGCCGAAACTCTTTTTGCAGGTATCAGGAAAAAGAAGTCTTCGCCTGTATCGAAAACAAAGTTACTGCAATTTGTCAGTCTGCCATTATTGACATTATAAGTCTTATAGCCTGTTGAAGTTTTAACGGCAATTTCACCATTCATGGAAAGTCTGCACATACCTGAAGCAATTTTTCCGAACATTCCGTTGAATATATCCATAGTTAATCCTCCTTTGGTTTACGCCTGTATAATCTGGATTTTCTGTGTGCTGATGTAGTATTGTCGTATAAATCAGTTTGCTCAATTTTCGGAATCATTCTTTTTCTGAAAGCCTGAATAGTTTCAGTTTTATTCAGGATAGTTCTGTAAGGATTATGCAAATCGGAGATTGTAAAAAATTCGGGCATGAGGTCAAAAATAATATCGTGGTATTTTACTTCGTCCTGCAATTTTTTAAAAGCATCATAAATAATCTGTCCATGGTCAAAAGCAAGCTGACTTCCCAGAACAAATCCGTCTGCTGAGATTATTATGTCAGATGAAATATGAATTGTATCATTATCTGAATCATATGTCAGTTCAAGCCATATAGCCTCTTTTGCGTCGGAATTTTCAAGAGTGGATAATTCAACCGTATTCGTCAGCGATATAAAGGTATCTGATATTATCCAGCCACGAGGGTCACGACCTGTTTTGCTATATACTTTCAATGGTATAAGCTTTGAATTTTTTACGCCTGCTTCTTCTTCAAGTTCACGTCGCACTGCCTCTTCAACGGTTTCACCTTTTCTGAGAAATCCTCCGGGAAGAGAATACATATCTTTGAAAGGTTCTTCTCCTCTTTTTACAAGTAGAATTTTCAGCTTTTTTTCTTCCATGGTAGCGGATTTGAAGTCGTCAACACCGAATACAACGGCATCTACCGCAACGGACGGTCTGTCATATTGTGAAATATCATAATTCATTTTAATCACCTTTGTATAAAAACTAATAGTTATTAACTAAAAGTTATTAACTTTATGTTTCTATTATATATTGTTTTCTGTGATTTGTCAAGTGTTTTTCATGAAGTTTACAAAATATTCATAATTTTACAAAAAAAGACGAACTTTTTTAAGTACGTCTTTTATTTATTCTTGGGATTGAAAGTTATTTCAATATTTATACGGCACTTTCTTCGGTTTGAGCCTGTTCCACCATATATTCCAGACGACCGATTATTCTGTCCTGATTCTGTTCAGACAATCGGCGAAAAAGATACATCATCTCTTTTTCCCTTGTATTTATACATTTAATCTGATTATTTGTAGTCTGTTCCGATTCAATTGACTGCGGAGATTTTTCTTTTCCTGTGAGAAGATATTCAGAAGATACTCCCAAAAAATCCGCAATCGTGGATATTAAATTTGCCGGAGGGTCTGTACCTCGTTTATTCCACGCTGAAATTGTAGATGTTGATATTCCCGCATAATCTGACAATTCGCTCTGCTTTTTGCCCTGTTCTTTCAAAAGATAAAATATTCTTTGTGAAATTGTCATAATAAATCACTCCTGAAAATATGCAGATTTCTGATTTTATGCAAATGTGGATTCAAGGGTTGACAAATCTGCATTTATGCATTATAATAATATTATTAATACTTATATCTGACATTGAAAGTGCTAAGTATATTGTATCATAAAGAATCAAAAAAGTAAATAAGAAAGTACATATTTTATGCATATAACAAAATATGCCTTTTTAAGGAGTAAGAAAAAATGAACGAATATAAATCAGCTAAAATGATTATTGATTTTGCAAGAAAATGTGTTAACAGGCTCAGCAGGCAGCAGCTTCTCAGACTTATTGACAGAATCGACAGCAGAATTGATGAGATTTATAATAAAGAACACTGAGCGTACTTTTTAATTATAATGATTATCTTGACAAGACTGATAAAAAGTGATAGAATTATTTCATAATGTAAAATAAAGGGAGGACGTTTTTTGAATACATTTCTTATCATACTCGGAAAACTGATTGTCCGTATTCTTCAGCTTTTCAAAAGAAATGCGGGAAATCTTCCAGGAATAATTCTATGGAATCTTACAGGTGGAAAATGCTGTAGGATTTTCAGGGTGAACTGCCCGATTATTGCTGTAACAGGTACAAACGGCAAGACTTCTGTAACAAACTGTATTGCACAGCTCTTTGAAAAAAGCGGAAAGAAAATAATTATCAACAAAGAGGGTAATAATCTTGATACGGGAATATGCTCTATGTTGTTGAAATACTGTGATATATCAGGAAAAATCAATGCTGATTATCTGATTCTCGAAACAGACGAAAGTCATGTTCCTGTTGTTTATTCACAGCTCAAGCTTGAAACACTTGTTGTGCTTGATTTTTTCCGTGACCAGCTTGACAGAAACGGTGAAATGGAGACTTTGATACAGAAAATAAACGGTTTCTGCAAAACATTTGACGGTAATCTTCTTCTTAACTGTGATGACCCAAATACTGCACGACTGGGACAAGCTAATCCCAAAAATAAGAATGTAAAATATTTTCATGTTGAACGCTATAAATTCGCTACAGAAAAAATATTTGAGGCTTCTGAGGGAAGATTCTGTCCTTTCTGCGGAAGTACGCTTGAATATGACTATTATCAGTATTCGCATATCGGAAAATTCATCTGCAATGAATGTGGATTCGGTGATTTCAAGCCATATATCACCGCAAGTGATATTGACCTTGAAAAGCACGTTTTTTCTGCTGATGGTCACAGATATTCACCTAAACTTAACAGTATTTACAATGTTTACAATATGACTGCCGTTGCAGGAATTGCAAAACTTTATGGTATAAATCAGGAAGTTACTGACAAGGTAATTTCAGGGTATACCATAAAAAATGGACGTATGGAGAATTTTATGCTCGGCGACAGGAAAACTACTCTTAATCTTGCCAAAAACCCCGTCGGTGCTAATATGACTTTGCGTGTGATGAATGAGATGCAGGGCGAAAAAGAACTGCTTTTTGTTCTTAATGACAATATTGCTGATGGTCTTGACGTTTCATGGATTTGGGATATAAATTTCAGTATTTTTGAGCGTGTTACAAGAGTTGTGACATCTGGTACGAGAGCTTATGATATAGCAGTAAGAATAAAGTGTTCGGGTTATAATCCTGAAAATATCGTTGTTCAGCCCAATCTTGACGAAGCTGTTGCCGAGCTTGCAGTAACTGAAGGACGAAAGTTTGTAATCGCCAATTATACAGCAGTTCAGCCGACAAGAAGTGCATTGAAACGTTATATTTCCAAAAACGGAGGTAAAAATGAGTAAGTTAAAAGTTCTTCATATGTATGCCGATATGCTTGACCTTTATGGAGACAGCGGAAACATGGAAATTCTGAAATATCGTTGTAAAATGCGTAGAATTGAATGTGAGATTGAAAAATATTCAATTAATTCGGAAATTCCCGATTTTTCATCATATGATTTAATTTATCTCGGAGGCGGTGCAGACCTTGAACAGCAGCATATTTCAGTCGATTTGCATAAATGCAGGAAAGGGATTGTCAATGCATACAAAAAAGGAACATTTCTTTTCCTGATTTGCGGCGGATACCAGCTTTTCGGAAAGTATTATAAAGATGCTGACGGCAATAAAATCGATGGTCTAGGTTTGTTTGACTATTATACCGTTGCCGAGCCTGACCGCAGAAAACGCTGTATCGGAAACATAATAATCCGCACTGAATTTACAGGAAAAACTGTTGATATTGTCGGATTTGAAAATCACGGCGGACAGACAAAAGGCGTAAAAAGCCCGTTTGGAAGTGTGATATATGGTCACGGAAACTGTACTAAAAGTACTCATGAGGGATATGTTGAAAAGAATGTAATCGCAACGTATATGCACGGACCTTGTCTTTCAAAAAATCCTGAAATATCAGACTATATAATTTCATATTGTCTCGGCAGGCAGACAGGAAAAACGATAAAACTTACTGCTCTTGATGATTCGCTTGAAAAAAAGTGCAGGCAGGTTATGATTGACAGACTTATCAAAAAATAAAAAAGATAAATAAATGAACAAAGGATAAGGAAATGAAAAAATTTTTAATTATAGCATCGACCTTTATTATGACAGTATTATTGACTTCATGCGGACAAACTGTTGGTTCGGACAATGATGTATCGGAAGTTGCGGGTTCTACAGTTACAAGTATTACTTCGGCATCTTCAACTGTATTGACTTCTGCAACTACAACAGTTACTACAGGTGTCAGCAAAAAAACTGCTGACAAAAATCCGCCTGATTCAGCATTTATAACAACTGTCGATGCAGTTGAAGTATATAGTGAAATTACTGTATCAGACCTGATAGCTGATACAAATACTGAAATATCAGAAGCCGATATTCTTGTTGATACATCTGAAATCGGAGAAAAGCAGATAAAAGTCGTATTCAGTTATGAGGGCGGAACTTACGAAAAAAATATTTTCTATACGGTTGTTGATACAACTGAACCGCTTGTATTAAATTCGGGTTGGAATCCGTATACAAAAGTCGGCGAACCGTTTGACATCAATTCGATTATCGGATTTGTTGATAACTATGACCGCAGTCCCACAGTGACTTACACGGGAACTGTTGACAATACAACTGTCGGAAGTTATCCGATTACCGTCACAATTTCAGATAATTCGGGAAACAGTACTTCATGGGATATGACTGTATTTGTGATGAATGAAATTCCGAAACCTGAGGATAATAACACTCGTGTTGAATTTTCTGATTTCATGGAATACTACAATTACGAAAATGTCAGTTACGGAATTGATGTTTCTGCATGGCAGACAAATGTTGATTATGAAGCTGTTAAGGCTGAAGGTGTGGAATTTGTTCTTATCCGTATGGGCTACTGCTACAATGAAATTCAACTCGACGACTATTATTTTCGGAACATTGAAAATGCCGATAATGCGGGACTTGACATAGGTGTTTACTTCTATACTACAGCAAATACCGAAGAAAAAGCTCGTGAACAGGCAAAGTGGATTGTCAGTCAGCTTGACGGCAGGGAACTTGATTTTCCCGTTGCTTTTGACTGGGAAGAATGGGGAAGTTTTCAGAAATACAATATGAATATCCACGATTTGAATGAGGTCTTTTATGCATTCTGCGATGAACTCGAAAAATCAGGTTATTCGGGTATGCTTTACAGCAGTAAGAATTTTCTTGATAATTTCTGGGAAAATAAAATAAATCGTCCCGTTTGGCTTGCACATTATGTTGACGAAACAAATTACACAGGTGCATTTGCAATATGGCAAGCGAGTGCATACGGTAGAATATCAGGAATTTCAGGCGATGTTGATATGAATATCCGCATAAACGATATGCCTCTTGATTAGTCATAAAACCTTTCTTCTGTTCATATAATTGAGCAGGAGGAGGGTTTATGTTAAAAATTAATAATAAAATAATAAAGGATACAATTCTGCTTGCTTTGATGCAGATTTCTCTTGATTTTTCTGCAATTTTTATGAACAGTTTCATTACACGTCGTTTAGGTGCGGCGGCAGTCGGAATTTTTTCTTTGATGGGTTCTTTTCTGGGACTTGCCAGTATTCTTGCAAGCGGTAACGCATTTCTCTGCACAAGTCGTCTGATTGCTGAAGAATCGGGGAAAAGCAACGGTAATCCAAACAGAGTACTGCTTCATGGAATAAAACTTTGTACTGTTCTGAGTATTTCAACATCGGTTTTGGTTATATTTTTTTCCGAGAATTTAGCAGTCCGTTTTTTTGGGACGGAGTCAGCGGATTCGGTAATTTTCGCAATACGTCTCATGCCGGCGGCACTTGTTTCGGGTTCTATCAGTGCGTGTTTTAAAGGATATTTCAATGCCTGCCGTAAAGCGTCAACCGCCGCAATAGGTGATATACTGGAGTTTATCGTGAAATCGGCAGTTATAGTTTTCATGACTCTTTCTGGAAATTCATCTGCCTGTCAGATTATGATTGTTTCTATAATTTCTGGAAATATAGTCTCATTGCTTTTCATGCTATTTCTTTTTGCAAGAGAACGTGACTGTAATTGTTCACATAATCACAGTACAGGCTCGCTGAATTTCCGTCAATACTTACAGCTTGCATTTCCGATTATGTTCGGCGGACTTCTTACATCAGCTCTCAGCAGTGCAAATGATGCACTTGTGCCTGTATGTCTCCGTCAAGCAGGTGATTCGCAGGAACAGGCATTCGCATTTTTCGGTGTATTTGAGGCTATTGTAATACCTGCAATTTTTTTTCCGTCTGTAATCCCATGCTCACTTTCGGGAATCGTCGTCACTGAAACCGCACGTGCATCGGCAGCAAAAAATCTTGATAAAATACGGCGAATGACTGCAAGGCTTATACAGTATACCTTGATATATGCGGCTGTTTCGGGAGTATTTCTTTTTGTTTTCGGTACTCAGATAGGTGAACTTCTCGGCGGAGGTGAAACGGCAGGAAAATTGATTTCCGCAATTGCACCTGTCGTTCCGTTCATTTATCTTGAAATTATTCTCGAAGCAATTATAAAAGGTCTTGGATTGCAGGGATTTTCGTCTGTGAATTATCTTGCAGAATATGTTATAAGAATTTCGGCAGTCTTGATTTTTGTACCTCAGCTTGGATTCACAGGAATAATTATTTCATATTATTCAAGCAATGTTTTCGGTAATATATCCCGATTGGTAAAGGTTATCAGATATACAGGAACGACTGTTCATGATTTTCCTGCTCTTTCATGGATTTGCAAAGAAAGAGTTGTGCAGATTAGACAAAAATCTCACTGAAATGCAGTGCAAAAAAGAGAAATAGGCAACTCCAATATACAAATTTACATAAAACTATTGCATTTTTTGGAAAATTGTTATATAATTATGATAATAATTAAGTGCGGCTTAATTACATAATTTATCAAAATATCCGCTGGAGGAGAAACCAATGAGCAATTTCAATGCAGCCAAAATCCGAAATATCGCCCTTGCCGGTCACAATGGCTCAGGCAAAACATCTCTCGCTGAAGCTCTGCTTTATAAAGCAGGTGCAACCGACAGACTTGGCAAAACCGCAGACGGAACTACTGTTTGTGATTATGACCCCGAAGAAATAAAAAGGGCTGTTTCTATAAGCACATCACTTGCCGCTTTCAAGTATGATGATTTAAAGATTAATATTCTCGATACTCCTGGTCTTTTTGACTTTTCTGCTGAAATGATTGAAGGAATCCGTGCCGCTGATAATGTTATGATTACAGTCTCCGCAAAATCGGGAGTTAAAGTTGGTGCAAAAAAAGCATACGATGAGGCTGTAAAGCAGGGCAAATCAAAGATGTTCGTTGTAACAAAAATTGACGACAAAGATGCTAATTTCTTTAATGTCCTGACAGAACTCAAAACAGTTTTCGGTCCTACTGTATGTCCCGTTGTTGTACCTGTTATAAGTGGCGGACAGATTGTTTCCTATGTTAATTTAATCGAGATGAAAGCGTACAAATATGACAGCAAGGGAAATGCAGTTGAAACTGATATGCCAGATGCCGAAATTTCTGAGAAGTTTGAGTATCGTATTGAGGGACTTGTTGCCGCTGTTTCTGAAGCTGTGGCTGAAACTTCTGATGACCTTATGGAAAAGTTTTTTGAGGGTGAACCTTTTACCCGTGACGAACTGATTGACGGAATACACGACGGTATGAACAGAGGAATTATTACTCCTGTTGTCTGCACTTCCGCAACAGAAATGACCGGAATTGATATGCTTTTCAAGGAAATTGAACTGCTTTTGCCTAATCCGTGCGAGGTTTACAGTGCAGAAGCTTATAAACCGTCAAAAGAGGTAATTGAAATTAATTGTGATGAAAATGAACCACTTTCGGCTTATATTTTCAAGACTGTTGCAGACCCGTTTGTTGGTAAACTTTCATATATCAGAGTGATTTCGGGTAAACTGTCCGCAAACAGTGAGACAGTTAATTCCACAACAGGAAATGTCGAAAAAATCGGTAAACTTTATACAATGTGCGGAAAGAAACAGACAGAGGTTGCACAGGCTTGTGCAGGTGATATTGTCGTTGCATCAAAAATTTCCGCAAATACAGGCGATACGCTCTGCGATTCATCACGTATTGTTGAGCTTGCAGCTATGAACTTTCCTAAACCTTGCTATTCTATGGCAGTAAAACCCAAGTCTCAGGGCGATGAAGCCAAAGTTTCAGCAGCTATGCAGAGACTTATTGAAGAAGATTTAACCTTGTCCTATGTTCAGGACGATAATACAAAAGAGCAGATTCTCAGCGGTCTTGGTGAACAGCATCTTGAAATTGCCACATCAAGAGCAAAAACAAAGTTTGGTGCGGACATCAGGCTTACAGTTCCGAAAATCGCCTATAAAGAAACAATACGCAAGAAAGTAAAGGTTGAGGGCAAGCACAAGAAACAGTCCGGCGGTCATGGTCAGTACGGTCATGTATGGATTGAATTTGAGCCATGTATAAGCGATACACTTATATTTGAAGAACGTGTATTCGGTGGAGCTGTACCGAAAAATTACTTCCCTGCTGTACAGAAAGGTCTTGAGGATTCCGTTAAAAAAGGTGTGCTTGCAGGCTGTCCTGTAGTTGGACTGAAAGCAATTCTTGTTGATGGTTCATATCACCCTGTTGATTCTTCTGAAATGGCATTCAAGACTGCCGCTTCAATTGCATATAAAGAGGGACTCCGACAGGCTGACCCTGTTATGCTTGAACCAATCGGAGAACTTAAAGTAACTGCACCCGATGAAAACACAGGTGATATTATGGGCGAACTTAATAAGCGTCGTGGCAGAGTTCTTGGCATGGAACCTGTAACTCACGGTACAACCGTTATCACTGCGGAAGTTCCTGTGAGAGAAATGCATGATTTTGCTATGTATCTTCGTCAGGTGACAAGAGGTATGGGAAGTTTCAGTTTTGAGTTCCTGCGTTATGAACAGCTTCCTGCCAATCTCCTTACCGAGGTTATTTCGGCTGTAAATCTTGAAGATAAGTAATTCAACAATTCTCTGTAGTAATCCCCTTTATCTGGTGTTTTTCAGTGAAGGGGATTTCTTGACGCTCTGACAATTTGTAATCGTTGCAGTATAGGTAGATATTACATCAGACTTATTTAAAAATGAAACTGAAAAGCTTCTGATTTTTTGCATTGCATGAGCCTTTATTTTCATATCAGGAAATAGTACTTGCTTTTTGGAAATATGTATGCTATAATAAGATATGTTAAATAAGGAGGCTGTTTATGATGAGTGTAAATAACAATGAATTGTTAAATGAGTTGATTAAGAATGCGGAATCAGGCAATTCCAAATCACAGTACGAACTTGCAGACTACTATAAATCAACAGATAATATATCAAGGCATATTATGTGGCTTATTAAATCGGCTGAAAGTGGAAATGCGAATGCTCAGTTCGATTTGGCTTTTTATTTTAATCAGGGTGAGATTTTTGAACAGAATTATACTGAGGCTGTTAAATGGTATAAAAAAGCTGCCGAACAGGGGATGCCTGAAGCTCAGTTCAATCTAGCTTTCATTTATGAAAGCGGTGAAGGTTTAAATCAGAATTATGCCGAAGCTGTAAAATGGTATACAAAAGCCGCAAAACAAGGTCTGATTGAAGCAATATTCAATCTTGCAATATTATATAAAACAGGCATGGGAACAGATACTGATTTTGAAACAGCAGCAAAATTGTTCAGAACTGCCGCTGTAAGAGGTCATGCAGAATCACAGTACAATCTTGGTATACTGTATTTCATCGGCGAAGGCGTTGAAAAGAATCTGTTTGATGCTAAAAGATGGTTTATGGAAGCGGCAGAACAGGGAAATGTTAAGGCACAGTTCAATCTTGCCGTATGTTATCAGGAATTGGGTACAAATCAGGATTTGGTATATGCTTTCAAGCTGTATGAAAAAGCAGCTCAGGGAGGTCTTGAAGATGCACAGCTTAATCTTGCACAGTGTTATGAAAAGGGGATAGGAGTAAGAACCGACACTTCAAAAGCAGTTGAAATATATAAAGCTATTGCCCAGAAAGGAAATGCCATAGCACAATATGACCTTGCAGTCTGTTATAAAGACGGCACAGGAGTTCGCAAAAACTGGAGCGAAGCAGTCAAATGGTTCAGTAAATCCGCCACACAGGGTCATATTGATGCGAGATACCAGCTTGCAAGGTGCTATGAGAACGGCACAGGCGTAGAAAAAGATTTGGGTAAGGCGGCATACTGGTATGTCAGGGCTGCCATGAAAGGAAATGCAAATGCTCAGTTCTGTCTTGCATCGTGCTATGAAAGAGGTGCAGGTGTTGTGGCTGATATTAAAAAGGCTGTTATGTGGTATCAGGAAGCTGTAAAATCGGGAGTTCCCGGTGCACAGTGCAACCTTGCAATTCTTTACTATACGGGAAACGGTGTTGATAAAGACCTCGAAAAAGCAAGGGAATTATTTAGAATGTCGGCAGCTCAGGGAAATAAAGTTGCCAGAGATTATTTAACTAAATTTTAAACTGTCATGAAAGATTATACAAACTGCGGACTTTGTCCACGAAAATGCGGAGTGAATAGACTTGAATCAATCGGATTCTGCGGAATGGGTGCTTTTCCCAAATGTGCCAAAGCTGTACTTCATAAATGGGAGGAACCATGCATATCATATAAAAACGGTGCAGGAACGGTATTTTTTTCTGGCTGTAATCTCCATTGCGTTTACTGTCAGAATAATATAATAAGCAATGAATTATTCGGTGCGGAAACAGATTCACGACGGCTTTCTGAAATATATCTGAATTTACAGGAAAACGGAGCTGATAATATAGAACTTGTCACACCGACGCATTTTATTCCCGATATTATCAAATCGATTGATTTGGTTAAAGACAAGCTTAAAATTCCTGTGATATACAACAGCGGCGGATATGAACTTACAGAATCTATCAGAATGCTTGACGGATATGTTGACGTTTATCTTCCTGATATAAAATACTTTTCTCCCGATATATCACGGAAATATTCGTCAGCACCCGATTATTTTGAATATGCATCTCAGGCTGTACTTGACATGATTCGCCAGACGGGAAATCTGCAATATAATTATGACGGCGGACTTATAAAAGGTACTGTTATCCGTCATCTTGTACTTCCTAACTGCCGTCATGACAGCATGAAAATTATGGACTGGATTGCACAAAATACGTCGTCGGAGCAGGTGCTTGTAAGTATTATGAGCCAGTATACTCCATTTGATTTTATTCCTGATAGTTTTCCTGAACTTAAAAGGAAAGTCACTAAAATGGAATACAACAGTGTTGTGCGTTATGCTCAGAACCTCGGAATATGCGGATTTACTCAGGAAAAATCAGCCTCAGATGAAAAATATGTTCCTGACTTTAATCTGTCAGGAATAATTTAATTGCAGAACAGAATCCGTATAAATTTCAGACAATTATAGTAGTAATATAATGTTGATAATGTATATAAAAATAACCGCCTGTATCGTTTAATACAAGCGGATTTTTTTGCGTTTATTAAAGTAATTCAGCAATATCAAGCACAAGGCGTTCAGATTTTTCCCAGCCGAGACAAGGGTCAGTGATAGATTTTCCGTAAACGGATTCGCCTATTTTCTGTGAACCGTCTTCAATGTAACTTTCAATCATAAGACCTTTGACAATATTTTTTATGTCATTGCTGTGACGCATGCTGTGCAGGATTTCTTTTGCAATACGAATCTGTTCAAGATACTGCTTTCCTGAATTTGAATGGTTTGTATCAACAATAAGAGCAGGATTCTGTAAATCCTTTTCAGCATAAATCTGAGCAAGTCTGTATAAATCCTCATAGTGATAATTCGGGAAGGACTGTCCTCTGTCGTTGACATATCCACGTAAAATAGCATGTGCATACGGATTTCCGTCGCTTTTTGCTTCACTTGCACGGTAAATAAATGCATGGGCGTGCTGTGCGGCAGTGATAGCGTTCATCATAACCGAAATATCACCGCTTGTGGGATTTTTCATTCCTACGGGGATAGAAACTCCGCTTGAAACAAGTCTGTGCTGCTGATTTTCAACAGACCTTGCACCGATTGCGACATATGCAAGAATATCATCAAGATAACTGTAGTTTTCAGGATAAAGCATTTCGTCAGCGGCAGTGAATCCCGTTTCGTCAAGAGCTTTTATGTGCAGATTTCTTACAGCGACAATACCTGCGGCAAGGTCGGGCATACCGGTCGGATTGGGCTGATGAAGCATTCCTTTATAGCCGTCGCCTGTAGTACGTGGTTTACCTGTATAAATTCGTGGAATAATAAAAATCTTATCCTTGACTTTTTCCTGCAATTCTCTGAGACGTGTGATGTAATCAAGTACAGGTTCTTCGCTGTCAGCGGAGCAAGGACCGATAATCAGGATAAATTTATTGGATTCACCTCTGAAAATGCTTTTTATTTCCTCGTCACGTTCCATCTTGATTTTCGCAAGTTCGGGAGATATAGCGTATTCTTCTTTGATTTCGGAAGGGCGGGGAAGTTCCCTTATAAGATTCATAGGCATTTTAAAAAATCCTCTCTTTATTTATTTCTAAGCAAATCGAACAACACAAGAGCAGTAACGCTGTCCGCAACAACTCTCGCACGATGAACAATAGCAGGGTCGTGTCTGCCCTGAATTTGCAGTTTGGTATTTTCGCCTGTTTTCAGGTTGACTGTCTGCTGTTCCTTGTAAATTGACGGAGTGGGTTTGATGGCACATCTGAAAATTATAGGCATACCGTTAGTAATTCCTCCTAAAATTCCTCCGCAGTTATTGGTGGAAGTGACTATGGAATCATCTGTATTTCTGAATGGGTCATTAGCTTGACTTCCACGCATATCGGCATATCTGAATCCTGCACCAAACTCAACGCCCTTTATGGCAGGAATGCTGAAAAGTGCATGAGAAAGCAGTCCTTCAACAGTATCAAACCAAGGTTCACCGTATCCCGCAGGCATACCAGCAACAGCAGTTTCAAGTATACCGCCTACAGAATCGCCTTCAGTTTTTGCAGAAAATATAACAGACTTCATTTCCTCAGCCTTTGCATTGTCAAGTACCGCAAATTCTCTGCTGTTGAGATAATCAATATCGGATTGTATGTTATTAAAATTTCTGTCGCATACTCCGCCGCAGGAAAGAAT
>JAIDNR010000264.1 GCA_029063695.1 Ruminococcus sp. | reverse complement strand
GTAATAATAGTTAGTATCAAAGATTTTTTCACTTTATGCTCCTTTATTCAATTTATAAGTATTCTACAGTAACTAAATCTTGTGCTTTAAAAAGTATAAGATTTGTTTTTTAGTTTGGCTGTCCCTGTCTGTGACGGAGATTTTCTTCTTTGAGCTGTCTGCCTTCGGCAATAAGACGGAGCATTTCTTCAGAATTGTTGTTTTTAAGTGCGGAATTATATTTATTGAGATTCTCAATGAGCGTATCAAGCTCATACATGAGATTTTCACGGTTCTGCATAAATAAATCAGTCCACATACGTTCATTCATTGTTGCAATTCTTGTCATATCCTGAAAACTTCCGCCGCTGAATCCGCATTCAAGTCCGAGTTCGGGACTTTTTACGTATGCACTTGATACGATATGTGCAAGCTGAGAAGTGTATGCAATCATCTTGTCATGATTTTCAGGCGATGTCACTACGATTTTTCCTGCACCTATTTCTTTTGCAAGATTTTTGAGAAGCTCAATATCGTCTGCAAGGCTGTCCTCAAACGGAGCTACAATGAAATTGGCTTTCTGAAATAAATCGGCACTGCTGTTATGGTAACCGCCGAATTCCTTGCCGGCCATAGGGTGAATGCCGACATAACGCATACCATTTTCTTCAGCCAGAGTTTTTACACGTTCCGAAAAAGCTCCCTTGATTCCGCATACGTCTGTTATAAGAGTGTTTTTATCGAACCCTGTAATGTTTTCACGAATATATTTTTCTGTTGCATCGGGGAAAAGCGACATTATAACAAGGTCAAATCCGCTGAATGTGCCTTTAAATTCTTCATCGATTGCAACATCACGGAGTGCGGAATATTCAATATCATGGTTTATATCACAGCCGACAACGAAATGCGACGTATATTTTTTCAGTGCCTTGCATATCGAACCGCCGATAAGTCCAAGACCTACAACAAGTATTTTCATTAAATCAAATCCTCTCAAATATAAAATATCCTTTTAACAGTATATCACATTAAAGCGAGAAAGTCAATAGCTTGTCAGGAGCTTTTACACGGATTTTATTAAGATAGTTCAACGGTGAACTTTCTGAAAAATCAAATTCAAGTGCATAAGCACAGAGAGCCTGACGGAAAACGCCGTAACGCTTGTTTCTGGATATATCGCCGTATTTTCCGTCACCTAAAACAGGACAGCCTATATGTGCAAGATGTGCACGAATCTGATGAGTTCTGCCTGTGAAAAGCCGTATTTCAAGAAGATAAAGACCGTTTTTTCGGCTGATAATTCTGTATCCTGTGCGGATTTCACGGAATCCCTCTTTCGGATTATCTGATATGCGGACTATATTTCTGCCATCGTCCTTACAGTGCCATGCTGTTATAATATCCTCATTTTTCGGCGGTTCTGCGGTAGTTATACAGCGGTATATCTTGTGAATTTGTCCTTCCTGAATTGCCGAATTGACTTCACGGAGAGCAGATGCATTTTTTGCTGATATAACAAGTCCCGAAGTGTTTCTGTCGAGACGGCTACAAAGTGCGGGAGCGAATGAACTTTCATTTTTGGGAATATATTCGCCCTTGTCGTAAAGATAACGCTTGATTCTGTTAATCAGAGTATCAACGGAGCTTGTGCTGTTGCTGTGTGAATCAATTCCGACAGGCTTGAATGATACAAGAATATTTTCGTCCTCGAATATAATTTCAAGTTCGGGCGATGCGTTTATAAAGTTAATGTCATGCTGTTTAAGTGCGGAAACGTCGTCCTTGACGTAAACACGCACAACGTCGCCTTCGTTAAGCATAGTATCTGCGGTACAGTGTTTGCCGTTGATTTTTATGTCTTTTTTGCGGATAAGACGATACATCATGCTTTTTGGAAGTTTGGGCATGGCTTTTGTAATAAATTTGTCAATTCTCTGATTACTGTCATTTTGTTTAACAATAAGTTCAATCATTTGTATACCTCCGATATATTGTGATACATATTGCCGAAAAGGCTTGTCATT
>JAIDNR010000263.1 GCA_029063695.1 Ruminococcus sp. | reverse complement strand
ATATTCAGAGGAATACTCTTTCCATTCGTTCTTTGCACCCTTAACAATAAGTTCGAGAAGTACGGCAGGAACATATTTTTTCAGAAATTCGGATTTTTCAGCCGTTTCCGCCGCTTCCATAAGATTTGCGGGGAGCTTGTCATAGCCTGCACTTTCGGGATTGAATTTTTCAGGCATTTCAAAACCGCCTTCAATTCCCTCCAGTGCCGCATATATTATAAGTCCGAAAACAAAATAAGGATTGCACACGCAGTCGGGGGCACGGAGAACTATAGGAGCTTCACCCTCTGTTTCTGTATTGAATTTCAGAATCTGCTCCTGCTCCATGTCCGACCATGTAATATATCTGGGAAGTAAAAATTCCCCGAATCTGTTATATGAATTTACTGTAGAATTTGTAAATACAGTATAATCACGAATAAATTTCAGCATTCCTGCCGCCGCCTTATTTATTTCATCAAGACTGTCTGCCGACTGATTATCACTGAAAAAGTCGCTGTCACGGAATACATTAACGCCTATGTGCATACCGTTTCCGCAGTCATTTCTTACAGGCTTCGGCATAAAACTTGCATGGATTCCGTGCTGTTCTGCAACGGATTTCACAGCGGACTTGAAACTAAGAAAAGTATCAGCCGCTTTAAGTGCAGACGATGCATTGAAATCAATTTCATGCTGTCCGTGACCTGCTTCATGACGTGAAGATATAGGCTGTATGCCCATCTGCTCAAGAGTATAGCATACATCACGGCGGAAATTCTCACCTTTATCATCGGGAGCTGTATCACAGTAGCCTGCAAAATCATGCGGAATTTTTGTCGGAAATCCGCTTTCGTCATTTCTGAAAAGCATAAATTCGCTTGATGTTCCGAATCTGAAACACCAGCCTTTATTCAGTGCGGTCTTTGTTGCCTGTTTCAGAAAATATCTTCCATCACCCTCAAAAGGCGTACCGTCACCGTATCTCACATAGCAGAACATTCTTATAACTCTGCCATGCTGAGGTCTCCATGGAAGAACGCTCATTGTCTGAGCATCGGGAATAAGATACAGGTCACGACCGTTTGCAACTGAAAATCCGTAGATTTTTTTTGCTGTGATTCTCACTCCACGCTCAAAAGCCGATGTCATTTCATCTGACAGAACAGATATATTTTTCAACATACCCTTTACATCACAGAATGTAAGTTTCACAAACTTGACATCATTTTCTTCAATATATTGCAGTACTTCGCTTTCAGTGTAAATCATAGCAAACTCCCCTTAAAGATTTGTATATCCCATAAGATATTTGTCGGCTTCCTTTGCGGCATCTCTGCCTTCACGTATAGCACGCACAACAAGGGACTGTCCTATATGCATATCACCTGCCGTAAAAACTTTTTCAACATTCGTGCTGAACTTTCCTGATTCTGTATTTACATTTGTTCTGCTGTTGAGTTCAACTCCGAATGCATCTGCAATATAATTCTGAGTACCCAAAAATCCTGCCGCAATAAGACAGAGTTCGCACGGAACAACTTCTTCACTGCCCTCAATTTCTTTCGGAATCATTCTGCCCGATTCTTCATCTTTCACAAATTCAAGACGGACAGTCTTTACAGCGGTCAGCTTATTATCATCACCCTTGATAAATTCCTTGACAGTGGTGCAGTATTTTCTTGGGTCACTGCCGAAAACAGCCGCCGCTTCTTCCTGCCCGTAATCGGTCTTGCACACCTTCGGATATTCAGGCCATGGATTATTTTCTGCTCTTTCGTCGGGAAGTTTCGGCATCATTTCAAGCTGTACAACAGACGCACAGCCGTGCCTTACAGAAGTACCCACGCAGTCGTTACCCGTATCGCCGCCACCGATAATCACGACATTCTTTCCTTTTGCTGAAATATAATTATCATCGGCAAGTGCAAAATCAAGCAGACTTTTTGTTGTCGCTTTAAGGAAATCCACAGCGAAATATATCCCCTTTGCATCACGTCCGTCCGCTTTTATATCACGAGGATTTGACGAACCACAGGCAAGAATAACAGCATCGGACTTTTCAAGAATCTCATTTGCCGAAACATTGTGACCGACATCGGCATTTGTAACAAACTGTACACCCTCAGCTTTCATAATCTCAACACGGCGATTTATCACGGACTTTTCAAGTTTCATATTCGGAATTCCGTACATAAGAAGTCCGCCGATTCTGTCCTCACGCTCATAGACCGTAACAAGATGACCTCTTTTATTAAGAGTATCAGCCGCCGCAAGTCCGGCAGGACCTGAACCGACAACGGCAATTTTCTTTCCGCTTCTCACTTTCGAAATCTCAGGCTTGATAAGTCCGTTTGTAAAACCGTATTCAATAATAGCATTCTCATTTTCCTTGACGGTAACAGGTTCACCGTTAAGTCCGCAGGTACAAGCTTTTTCACAGAGTGCAGGGCATACCCTTGACGTAAATTCCGGAAAATTATTTGTCATGAGCAGACGCTGTAACGCCTGCTCCTTGTGGTTATGATAAAGCAAATCATTCCATTCGGGTATCAGATTATTCAGCGGACAGCCCGAAATCATTCCGCACATCATTTTGCCATTCTGACAGAACGGTACACCACAGTCCATACATCTTGCCGCCTGAGACTTTCTCTGCTCCTCGCTTAACGGTTCATGAAACTCATTATAGTTCTTTATTCTCTCCAACGGCTGACTTGCCGAATTGTCGCTTCTTTCAAAATCAAGAAATCCTGTAGGCTTACCCATAACTCAGCCCTCCTTTTTGGTAATATAGAATGCTTCTATTTCAGCCTGCTCACTGCTCATACCCTTTTCTTCGAGAGCAACAACAGTACTCTGAATCTTTGCATAGTCATGCGGTAAAATTTTCTTGAAACTGCCGATATAACCTGCAAAGTTATCAAGTATTCTCTTTGCTTTCTCAGAACCCGTAGCATCATAATGCTCCTGAATGATATTCTTGAGTTCAATAATATCATACTTGTTTGTTACAGCTTCAAGAGATACAAGAGCCTTGTTAATCTTCATGTACAAATCTCTGCCCTCATCAAGAACATAGGCAATACCGCCCGACATACCTGCCGCAAAGTTCTTGCCTGTAGTTCCGAGAATCACAGCACGTCCGCCCGTCATATATTCACAGCCGTGGTCACCCACACCCTCACATACAGCAATTGCACCTGAATTTCTTACACAGAATCTTTCTCCTGCAATACCGTTTATGAAGGCCTTTCCGCTTGTTGCACCATACAGAGCAACATTTCCTGCAATAATATTTTCCTCAGCCCTGAAACCTGAGTTTTTCGGCGGATAAAGTACAAGTTTACCGCCCGAAAGACCTTTTCCGAAATAGTCGTTGCTGTCGCCGATAAGTTCAAGAGTAAGACCCTTGGGAATGAACGCACCGAAACTCTGTCCGCCGCTTCCTTTGCACTTCACCGTAAAAGTATCATCGGCAAGTGTATTGTCTCCCCACTTCTTTGTAATCTCAGCACCGAAAAGAGTACCGAGTGCACGGTCTGTATTTTTTACATCAATCTCAATAGTTTTCTTTGTCTTATTTTTAAGAGCAGAACTGAACTTCTTCATGATAACAGTTTCATCAACAGTCTTATCAAGTTCAAAGTCATAAATATCTTCTTTTCTGAAATACTGACCGCCGTCGCTGTTTTCGATATTACCGCAGAGTATCTCTGAAAAATCGATATTTCCGCTGTCCGACTTCTTATAAAGCAAATCGGTACGTCCGATAAGTTCATTTACTGTACGTATTCCGAGCTTAGCCATATATTCTCTGAGTTCCTGAGCGACGAAGTGCATGAAGTTTATGATATATTCTGGCTTACCCTGAAAACGTTTTCTTAATTCGGGATTCTGTGTTGCAATACCCATGGGACAGGTATCAAGATTACATACTCTCATCATAACACAACCCATTGTTACAAGCGGAGCAGTAGCGAAACCGTATTCCTCTGCACCGAGAAGTGCTGCAACAAGTACGTCTCTGCCTGTCATAAGCTTTCCGTCTGTTTCAATCATAACTCTTGTACGCAGACCGTTCATTATAAGTGACTGATGAGCCTCGGCAAGACCGATTTCCCAAGGAAGTCCTGCATTGTAAATAGAACTTCTCGGAGCTGCACCCGTACCGCCGTCATAACCTGAAATAAGAATTACCTGAGCTCCTGCCTTTGCAACACCTGCCGCAACAGTACCTACACCGGCTTCAGATACGAGCTTTACGGAAATTCTTGCGTCTTTATTTGAATTTTTGAGGTCATAGATAAGCTGAGCCAAATCCTCAATTGAATAGATGTCATGATGCGGCGGCGGTGAAATAAGTCCGACACCTGCCGTTGAATGACGGGTTTTGGCAATCCACGGATAAACTTTACCTGACGGAAGATGACCGCCTTCACCAGGTTTTGCACCCTGAGCCATTTTAATCTGGATTTCTTTAGCCGATACAAGATATTCGCTTGTAACGCCGAAACGTCCCGAAGCTACCTGTTTGATAGCTGAACATCTGTCGGATTTAAGTCTTTCGGGAGATTCACCGCCCTCACCTGAGTTCGATTTACCGCCGATTCTGTTCATTGCAACAGCCATACATTCATGAGCTTCCTGAGAAATCGAACCGTATGACATAGCACCTGTCTTGAATCTGTGACAGATACTCTCAACGGACTCAACTTCATCAATCGAAATACCGCCGTTTTCATCAAATTTAAAATCAAGCAGACTTCTGAGAGTAAGTTCATTGTCCTCACGGTTGATAGCAGAGGAATACTCCTTGTAAGTATTATAATCACCCGTTTTTGTTGCCTGCTGGAGCAGATGAATTGTTTCGGGAGTATACAGATGGTCTGATTTTCCTGAACGGAGCTTGTGACTTCCCGAACTTTCAAGCTCCCTGCCGACATGAAGTCCGAGAGGGTCAAATGCGGCATTATGAAGCTTTTCTGCACGTTTGCTTATGTCGTCAAGAGTGATACCGCCGATTCTGCTTACCGTACCTCTGAAATATTTATTGATAACCGATTCTGAAATACCAACTGCTTCAAAAAGCTTTGAACCCTGATATGACTGTATTGTTGAAATACCCATTTTTGATGCGATTTTAACAATACCATGGAGTACAGCACTGTTATAATCGGCTTCTGCGGCATAGAAATCCTTGTCAAGCATACCGGTATCAATCAAATCACGTATTGTAGCCTGTGCAAGATAAGGATTCACCGCACAAGCACCGTATCCGAGCAATGCGGCAAAGTGATGAACTTCACGGGGTTCTGCACTTTCAAGTATGATTGCAACAGCAGTACGTTTTTTGGTTGATACAAGGTGCTGTTGAAGTGCAGCGACAGCAAGAAGCGACGGAATAGCGGCTCTGTATTCATCAACGTCCCTGTCGGAGAGTATGAGTATATTCGCACCCTCTCTGTACGCCTTGTCCGCATCAATAAACAGACGTTCAATAGCTCTTTCAAGAGATGTACCTATATAATAGGTAATCGGAATAACAGCAGTTTTCAGACCTTCAACTTTCATGCTCTTGATTTTCAGCATATCAGTACTTGTGAGAATAGGATTCTCAACTTTAAGTACATGGCAGTTTTCAGGCTTTTCCTCAAGGATATTACCGTCCTCACCGATATAAGTGCTTGTATCTGTAACAATCTCCTCACGGATTGCGTCAAACGGAGGATTTGTTACCTGTGCGAAAAGTTGACGGAAATAATTGAACAAAGGCGGATTTTCACTGTCCAGAGGCGGAAGCGGAATATCCGAACCCATAGAAGCTATCGGCTCTGCACCGTTTTCTGCCATTGGCAGAATACTTCCTTTTATATCCTCATAGCTATAGCCGAAAGCTTTCTGAAGTTTTTCAAGTTCTTCATGGGAATAATTCTTCACTCCCTTGTTGGGAATATGAAGTTCATGGAGCTTTACGAGATTGCTGTCAAGCCATTCACCATAAGGCTGACGTGAAGCATAGTAGCTCTTGATTTCGTCATCATCAATAAGACGTTTCTGCTTTGTATCGGCAAGAAGCATCTTTCCGGGACGGAGACGGTCTTTTCTGACAATCATTTTGGACGGAATATCAATACAGCCTGTTTCGGACGAAAGAATCAGGAAACCGTCGGAAGTAAGGCAGTATCTTGACGGACGGAGACCGTTTCTGTCAAGTACAGCACCCATAACATCGCCGTCCGAAAACAGAATTGAAGCAGGACCGTCCCAAGGTTCCATCATTGTTGCATAGTACTGATAGAAGTCATGCTTTTCCTGTGAAATAGTACGGTTATTTTTCCAAGGCTCGGGAATTGTAATCATGACTGCCAGAGGCAACGGCATACCAGACATAACCATAAATTCAAGTGCATTGTCAAGTCTTGCGGAGTCTGAACCGTTTGAATTGATAGCGGGAAGAATTTTATTCATGTCATCGCCGAAAGCATCGCAGTGTACAGTTTCTTCACGGGCAAGCATCTTGTCTGCATTGCCTGTGATTGTATTTATTTCACCGTTATGTACAATAAGTCTGTTAGGGTGAGCTTTCTGCCAGCTTGGCTGAGTATTTGTTGAAAAACGACTGTGAACCATAGCAATAGCTGATACAAAAGCACTGTCCTGCAAATCACAATAAAACTTTCTAAGTTCGTCAACAAGAAACATACCTTTATATACAACAGTACGGCTTGAAAGCGAACATACATAAGTATTCTCATTAGCCTGTTCAAATATACGTCTTGCAATGTATAATCTGCGGTCAAAATCAAGACCTTTTTCGCAATTATTCGGACGTTTTACGAATCCCTGCATGATAAACGGCATATTGTCAACAGCTTTCTGTCCCAGTACATCGGGATTTGACGGAACTTCTCTCCAGCCGATAAATTCCATACCCTGTTTTTTAAGTATAATCTCAAACATTTTCTTAGCCTGATTGCGTTTGAGTTCACTCTGCGGAAAGAAGAACATACCTACACCGAAATCACCCTCGCCGCCGATATTCAAGCCGATTTTCTCAGTCTCGGACTTGAAAAAGTCATAAGGAATCTGTGAAAGAATACCAACGCCGTCGCCTGTTTTGCCCTCAGCGTCCTTACCTGCACGGTGTTCGAGCTTTTCTACAATAGTAAGAGCATCCTCGACAACTCTTCTTGACTTTTCGCCGTTGATGTTTACTACAGCACCGATACCGCAGTTATCATGTTCAAACTGCGGACGGTAAAGTCCCTGTCTCTCAAAAGGAGATTCTTTTCTGAAATCGTCCATTATGGTCACACCTCTCGTTTTTATTTATTTTCATGTTATATATTCTCCCCATTCAGCCCCATTGCTGAACTGTATATATAAGCAAAAAAATAAAGAACGTCCTCAGCAGACAATAAGCCTGTCGTGAACGTCCTTGTTCTATGTTATTCTATCATATTATTACCGAATTGTCAAGCGGTTATTTTAATTTTGTCGATTTTAACCGAATGTTATAAACTTATCAGCCAAAACTATTCAAAACGTAAAAAGTGATAAAAAAGGGTTGACAAATCGTTTCAGAGGGTATATAATAACATTGTAAACAGCAAGGGGGCTGCGGAATACATGGATATTCTGTAGTTCCCTCTTTTTTATTTTAAGTACTTAAATCTATACACAATGGGGTGTATGATTTTCCGAACGTTTTCGGGACATCATATACCCTTTTGTATTTGCTGTAAGAAAGAGAGGTATTTATCATGACAGAAATAACACAGGAACTCATGGACGTTATAGAAAGTGCTGTCGGCGATAAAGTTTTCGGAGTATGGTTTCTGATAGCAGTTTCACTCGTATTCTTCATGCAGGCAGGATTTGCAATGGTTGAAACAGGTTTCACCCGTGCAAAGAACGCAGGCAACATTATTATGAAAAATCTTATGGACTTCTGTATCGGTACAGTAATGTTCATACTTATCGGCTTCGGACTTCTTCTCGGTGAGGACTTTATGGGACTTATCGGAAAACCCGGATTCGACATATTCACATCATATGACAATTTCGACTTTTCAAATTTTGTATTCAATCTGGTATTCTGTGCAACAACCGCAACAATTGTATCAGGTGCTATGGCAGAAAGAACAAAATTCATTTCATACTGTATCTATTCAGGAATAATCAGTGCATTGGTTTATCCGATTGAGGCACACTGGATTTGGAACTCGGACGGCTGGCTCTATCAGCTTGGTTTCCACGATATATCAGGTTCATGTGCAATCCACATGGTAGGTGGTATTTCAGCACTTGTCGGAGCAACAATACTCGGACCCCGTATCGGCAAATTTACCAAAGACAAGGAAGGCAATATAAAAGTCAATGCTATTCCGGGACATAACCTTACAATAGGTGCATTGGGCGTATTTATTCTGTGGTTTGGCTGGTATGGATTCAACCCTGCTGCTTCACAGTCAGTTGAAATGCTCGGTTCTATCTTCCTTACAACAACAATCGCACCTGCAATCGCAACAGTAACCTGCATGGTATTTACATGGCTTAAATATGGCAAACCCGATGTATCAATGTGCCTTAACGCATCGCTTGCGGGACTTGTCGGAATCACAGCAGGCTGTGACGTAATGGACGCATTCGGTGCAATCATGGTAGGCATTGTTTCAGGACTGCTTGTATGCTTCGGTGTATGGTTCCTTGATTATGTACTTCACGTTGATGACCCTGTAGGTGCAGTTGCAGTCCACATGATGAACGGTCTGTGGGGAACAATTGCAGTCGGACTTTTTGCAACAGACAAAGCACCCGGATTTGCAATCGCACAGAACGGCGGTGCAAGCGGTATTGCAGGAAACGGCTTATTCTACGGCGGCGGATTTGAACTTCTCGGCAAACAGTGCCTTGGCATTGTTTCAGTAGCTGCATGGACAACAGTAACAATGATAATTGTATTTCAGGTAATCAAGCACACAATCGGTCTCCGTGCATCGGAACAGGAAGAAATTCTTGGTTTGGACGTTACGGAACACGGTCTTATCAGTTCTTATGCGGACTTTGCTCCGTCAATGGGCGACATTTCAATGCATGGCTATACAAAGGACGATGCAAAGAGTGTTGTGAAAGTTCCGTCCGTACCTGTCAATGAAGCTGTTGAAGTAAAGAATTACTCTGCTCCGTCAATCGACGGTCAACCTAAGATGACAAAAGTTGTTGCAATATTCAAACAGCAGAAACTTCAGGACTTCATTCAGGCTATGGAAGCAATTCATATCACAGGTATCACAGTAACTAACGTTCTTGGCTGTGGTATGCAGAAAGGACAGAAAAAATACTATCGTGGTACTGAAATCGAAATGAATCTGCTTCCGAAAATCAAGGCAGAAATTGCAATCTGTGCCGTTCCCGTTGACAGAGTTATCGATTCCGCAAGGGCAGCACTCTATACAGGCAACTATGGCGATGGTAAACTGTTTATCTATGATATTGAGAATGTTATCAAAATCCGTACAGGTGAAGAAGGCTATGATGCTTTGCAGGATTCACCAGAAGAAAACAAGGTGCTTATGGGAGCAGCCCACAAATAATCAAAGTATTTAATCTGATTTCAGCATGACTGCAAACAAAAATTGAAAATAAATTCTCCCGCAGTCTGCTGAATCCGATTAATATATATTGTAAAAACAGGAGAAAAGCAGATGTCAGCAAAGTATATTTTTGTGACAGGCGGAGTCGTCTCGGGACTCGGCAAAGGTATTACAGCAGCCTCACTCGGCAGACTGCTGAAACAGCGTGGCTATAAAGTCACAATACAGAAATTTGACCCTTACATCAATGTTGACCCGGGTACTATGTCGCCGTATCAGCACGGTGAAGTATTCGTTACAGACGACGGTGCTGAAACCGATTTGGATTTGGGTCACTATGAAAGATTCGTCGATGAAAATCTTACAGTCAATTCAAATGTAACAACAGGCAAGATTTACTGGAATGTCATTACAAAAGAAAGACGAGGCGATTATCTCGGCGGTACTGTGCAGGTTATTCCGCACATCACAAATGAAATCAAGAATAAGGTCTACAGTGCAGGCAAGGACGTTAATGCAGACGTTGTTATCACTGAAATCGGCGGAACAGTTGGCGATATTGAATCAACACCGTTTCTTGAAGCTATAAGACAAGTAGGCACGGAGCAGGGACGGAATAACGTCTGTTATATCCATGTAACACTTGTGCCGTATATTGCAGGTTCAGAGGAACTCAAATCAAAGCCCACACAGCATTCAACAAAGGAACTTCTTTCAATCGGCATTCAGCCCGATATTATCGTATGCAGGAGTGAAATGCCGATTCCCGAAGATATGCAGGCGAAAATCGCACTTTTCTGCAATATCCGCAAAGAGGACGTTATCCAGAATCTGACTGCACCGTCCTTGTATGAAGTACCTTTATGGCTTGAAAAAGAGGGACTGGCGGAATCGGTCTGTCACCACTTGGGACTTGAAAAACGTACACCCGATTTGACCGAATGGACTGAAATGGTTCACAGAGCAGAAAACGCACATAAAAAAGTAACTATCGGACTTGTCGGAAAGTACGTTGAACTACATGACGCATATCTTTCAGTTGCAGAAGCACTCCGTCACGGCGGAATAGTAAACGATGCGGCTGTTGATATTCAGTGGATTGATTCAGAAAATATCACGGCTGAAAATGTATCGGATACACTCGGAGAATGCGACGGAATAATAGTTCCGGGCGGTTTCGGAAAGCGTGGCATTGAAGGTATGATTGAATCAATACGCTATGCAAGAGAAAACAAAGTACCGTTTTTCGGAATTTGTCTCGGTATGCAGATGGCAGTTGTTGAATTTGCAAGAAATGCCGCCGGTTTAAGCAATGCAAATTCCGCTGAATTTTCCGATACATCAAATCCCGTTATTCATATAATGGACGAACAGAAAAATATTGAACAGAAAGGCGGTACAATGCGTCTCGGGCTTTATCCGTGCAGACTTGAACCAGATTCAAGATGTCATGAGATTTATGGCAAGGAGCTTATCTATGAACGTCACCGCCACCGCTATGAGTTCAATAATGCCTACAGAAAGTCACTTTCTCAAGCAGGATTGAAATTTGCAGGACTTTCACCCGATGAAAGACTTGTTGAAATCGTGGAGATTCCCGAACACCCTTGGTTTGTGGGAGTTCAGTTCCACCCTGAATTTAAGTCAAGACCAAATAAGCCGCAGAAGTTGTTTGCAGACTTCATCAGGGCTTCATTAAATAAATAAAATATGTGAGGAGAAATTTATTATGGAAAAGGTTCCAGAGTATTTCGGTTGAAGGGTATTCGACGACAGAGTTATGAAAGCTCGTCTGCCCGAAAAGGTTTACAAAAGTCTTAAAGAGACTATAGACAAAGGTACTCCGCTTGATTCAACAGTTGCGGATTCCGTTGCATCTGCAATGAAAGACTGGGCAATTGAACTCGGTGCAACACATTATACACACTGGTTTCAGCCTCTTACAGGTCTTACAGCAGAAAAGCATGACAGTTTTATCACTCCTTCACCCGACGGACGTGTTATCATGGAATTTTCGGGCAAGGAACTTGTAAAGGGCGAACCCGACGCTTCTTCTTTCCCGTCAGGCGGACTTCGTGCAACATTCGAGGCTCGTGGCTATACGGCATGGGACCCGACTTCATATGCTTTCATCAAGGACGGCACACTTTATATCCCGACTGCTTTCTGTTCATATACAGGCGAAGCACTTGACAAGAAAGTACCTCTGCTCCGTTCAATGGACGCTATCAACAAACAGGCACTCCGTATTTTAAAACTTTTCGGCAACGATTCCGTTACAGTCGTAAAGACTTCCGTTGGTCCTGAGCAGGAATATTTCCTTGTACCTGCTGAACTCTACGCACAGAGAAAAGACTTAATCATGAGCGGACGTACACTTTTCGGTGCAATGCCGCCTAAAGGTCAGGAACTCGAAGACCACTATTTCGGCTCAATCAAGCAGAAAGTATCTGAGTACATGGCAGACCTCGACAAGGAACTCTGGAAGCTCGGAATCCTTGCAAAGACAAAGCATAACGAAGTTGCTCCCGCACAGCATGAACTTGCACCAATCTATACTACAACAAATATCGCCGCAGACCACAATCAGCTTACTATGGAAGTAATGCAGAAAATTGCAAAGAAACATGGTCTTGTATGCCTGCTCCATGAGAAGCCTTTTGCAGGAGTAAACGGCTCAGGCAAGCATAACAACTGGTCTATCTCAACCGATACAGGCGTAAATCTTCTTTCACCCGGAGAAACTCCGCACGAAAATGCACAGTTCTTACTTTTCCTTGCGGCAGTAATCAAGGCTGTTGACGATTATCAGGATTTGCTCCGTCTTTCCGTTGCAACAGCAGGAAATGACCACAGACTCGGTGCAAACGAAGCTCCTCCTGCCGTAATTTCAATCTTCCTCGGCGACGAACTCACTTCCGTACTTGATGCAATCGAAAGCGATACACCTTATGGCGGTACAAAGAAAGAGAGAATGCAGCTCGGCGTTGACGTACTTCCGAAGTTCAGAAAAGATACAACAGACAGAAACAGAACTTCACCTTTTGCATTCACAGGCAATAAATTCGAGTTCCGTATGCTCGGTTCATCAAACAGCATTTCCTGTGCAAATATTCATCTTAACGCTGCTGTTGCAGAAGTACTTAAACAGTTCGCAGACGAACTTGAAAAAGCTGATGATTTCAATACCGCACTCCATGAACTTATCCGCCGTACTATCAAAGAGCATAAGAGAATCATTTTCAACGGCAACGGATATGATGATGCATGGATTGCAGAAGCTGAAAAGCGTGGTCTGCTCAATCTTAAGACAACAGCAGACGCAATGCCAAAAATCTGCGATAAAAAGAATGTTGATATGCTTACATCTCACGGCATTTTCACGGAAGCTGAAATCTATTCACGCTGTGACATCATGCTTGACAACTATGTAAAGGCTGTAAACATCGAAGCTCTTACAATGATTGACATGGCACGCAAGGAAATTATCCCTGCCGTTACAAGATTCACTGCTGATACTGCTTCCGCTGTAGCCGCAAAGACAGGTGTTGTTTCAGTAGCCTGCAAATACGAAAAGAGACTTATAACAACTCTTTCCGACCTTACAGACGAAATGGACGAAGCTGCATCGGCTCTTGAAGGTGCAGTTGCGGAACTCAGAAAAATTGACAATGTTATCAAGGCATCTGAATTTGTCCGTGACAGCATTCTTCCGAAAATGGACACACTCCGTGATGCGGCTGATAAGGCTGAAACGGTTACTGCCGAAGAATACTGGCCTTTCCCGACATACGACAAGCTTCTTTTCGGCGTAAAATAATTAAGACATCTACTTTTCTCCCCATAGATACCCTTCCTGATTTCAGTTCAGGGAGGGTATTGTTATGTATTATGGACTTGGATAAATATGCTGATTTTTTAAATATAAGTTCAAACATAATTAATAAGATTCACCAAAAATAAAAAATGCAAAAAATATTCTTGAAAAATTTGTCGGAATGTGCTATAATTGTCAATTGGTGATTAAATTTATTTTATATATGGAGGTATATCTATATGTTGGCAGCACAAATCTTTGCCATAATCATATTCATTGCAATGTTTCTTATGATTGTAATGGATAAGATTGAAAGGCATATCGTAACGCTTGGCTGCGGACTGCTTACTCTGCTGATAGTTTTCGGAATATGTATGAGAAGCGGTTCTGCAATCTGGCAGACTATCGCTATCAGGGACTTTATCAAGCCTGAGTTCTGGTATCAGGTCACTGAAAGCGAAAGCAAGGGAATCAACTGGGCAACTATCGTATTCATTGCCGGTATGATGATTATGGTTGAGGGCATGGCAAAAGCCGGATTTTTCCGCTGGCTCTGCATGAAAATCGCATTCCTTGTAAAGTGCAGGACTATTCCTGTATTCATAACATTCATGCTCATGGCGGCTGTATTGTCCATGTTCATCGACAGTATCACTGTTATCATGTTCCTTGCGGCAGTAACAATTGAACTTGCACAGCTACTGCATTTCAATCCCATACCAATGATTCTTTCAGAAATTTTCTGTGCAAATCTCGGCGGTTCGGCTACAATGTGCGGTGACCCGCCAAATATTATCGTCGGCACATCTCTCGGATTCTCATTCTTTGACTTCCTTACAAATACAGGCATATGTGCAGGAATCTGCCTCATATTCACAATTGTATTCTTCTATTTTGCGTTTAAAAAAGAACTTGCACCCACAAGCAGCGAATCCGTTGATATGTCACAGCTCCCGAAACCGTCAACTGCTATCACAAACAAGAAAGATTTCATCATAAGCAGTGTTATTTTCGGACTTGCTGTTATTCTGCTTGTAACTCACTCAATAACACATCTCACAGTTGCGACAATCGGCTTGTTCATTGCCGTTATTACTCTTATTTTTGCGGGGAAAAATGCACTTGAACTTATTAAAAAAGTTGACTATAAAACTGTACTCTTTTTCATAGGTCTGTTTATTGTCGTAGGCGGACTTGAAGAAACAGGCATTCTTAAATATATTGCTGATTTCATAGGCGATATAAGCGGCGGAAATGCGTACATAATGGTTGCAATTATTCTCTGGGTATCAGCTATTGCGAGTGCATTTGTTGATAATATTCCGTTTGCAGCAACAATGGTTCCCGTTATACAGAGCCTTGCGAATGCAACAGGAGTACCGATTGCTACACTTGCATGGACTCTCTCTCTCGGAACAGACATCGGTGGAAGTGCTACACCAATCGGAGCGTCTGCAAATGTTGTGGGTACATCGGTTGCGGCAAAGAACGGCTATCCTGTAAGCTGGGGAAGATACTGTGCAAAGCTTGCACCTGCAACTGTTATTGTACTTGTAATATCAACCGTATATATCTTTGCAAGATATTTACAATAAACAAGAGGAGGTATTCAGAATGTCGCAGATTATTATTTCAGTCGGACGTGAATTTGGAAGCGGCGGACGTGTTATTGCCGAAGAACTTGCAAAAAGATTTGAACTTCCAATTTATGACCGTCATCTTATTACAGAAATTGCCAACAAGACGGGTATGACTCACGCTGAAATCGAAGCACTTGATGAAGCACCAAAGTCACGTCTTACTTCCCGCCGTGTACGTGGTTTCAGCAACTCAATTGAGGACAATATTGCTGAAATGCAGTTTGATTTCATACGAAAAAAAGCCGAAAGCGGTGAATCATTTATTGTTGTCGGAAGATGTGCGGAATCAAAGCTCCGTGACTTCGACTGCCTTGTATCACTCTTTATTATTGGCGATATGGACGCTAAAATCAGACGTGTTATGGAAGTCTACGAAATGAATAAGTCCGAAGCTGAGGACTTTATTTCCAAAAAGGACAAGAAAAGAAAGCGTTATCATAACTATCACGTCGGACTTCACTGGGGCGATTCAAGATTATATGATTTGACTGTCAACAGCAGCCGTCTCGGAATTGACAGAACTATTGATTTTCTTGAAGACTATATAAAAGCTCGCATGGACAAATAACATAAAAAATACTTCTGATACTTTTGTCAGAAGTATTTTTTTATCGAAAATACGTACTCTACTATCCGTAGATATATAAAATTCTACGTTCCGTGTGTGGAAATTCCTGAGTTTATTGCTGACTCTTATCCACATCACCGAGCCCACGAGCCTAAGGCGAAG
>JAIDNR010000262.1 GCA_029063695.1 Ruminococcus sp. | reverse complement strand
GTAGTATAATTAATAGTGTATTTATTGTTATCGGATATTCTGAACAAGCAACAGCATAACTGTGACATTTTATTCAGATGTTTCCGAGACTGGAGGTCTATTATGAAACTTGTTTCTGTCGTTGTACCTTGCTACAACGAACAAGAAGTTCTCCCGATGTTTTATGAGGAGATTACAAAAGTTACTGACAACATGAAAAAAGAAAATCCCGAACTTGAATTTGAGTATTTGTTTATCAATGACGGCTCAAAGGACAGAACTCTTGAAATTTTCAGGGAACTTGCCACAAAGGACAAGCGTGTGAGATATATTTCTTTCTCGAGAAATTTCGGAAAGGAATCCGGAATGTATGCCGGACTTAAAAATTCAAGAGGTGATTACGTTGTTGTTATGGATGCTGATTTGCAGCACCCGCCCGCTTTTCTTCCGCAAATGTATAATTATGTGAAGAACGGCGAATTTGACTGTGCAACAACAAGACGTATAAGCAGAACAGGCGAATCAAAAGTGCGTTCGTGGTTTGCACGTATGTTCTATAAAATAATGAACAAAATCTCCGATACTGAAATTGTTGATGGTGCACAGGATTTCCGTTTCATGACAAGACAAATGGTTGATGCTATTCTTGAAATGTCGGAATATAACCGCTTTTCAAAGGGTATTTTTAGCTGGGTAGGATTCAGGGTAAAATATATGCCTTATGAAAATGTTGAGCGTCCTGCCGGTACTACTTCATGGTCATTCTGGGGATTGTTTAAATATTCTTTAGAGGGCATTATGGCTTTTTCAACATTTCCGCTTGCACTTTCAATCTTTTTCGGAATATTCTGCCTTATCCTTGCGATGATTATTTTTATGGCAGGATTGATTCTTTCAATTGTTACTGATATTAAATTCGGCTGGTTTGCGGTTATTGCGGCAGTATTTGCTGTAGGCGGCATTCAGCTTGGCTGTGCGGGAATACTCGGACAGTATATTTCCAAAATGTACCTCGAAGTTAAAAAGCGTCCAATCTATATTGCAGGCGAAACTGATGGGGACTACAGAAAAAAGGTAAATCCAAATAATGAATAAGCGTACAAGGCTTATTGTATCACTTCTTTTTGCAGTAATAATTATTTTTGCCGCCGCTATTACACGGTTTTATGTGAATGTTCCCGATAATATGCAGAGCGACAGCAATCAGACTGAAATAGTCCGTACTGTTGAAACCGACAGTTCAGGAAATATTATTTTCAGTGACGGCAAAGGCAGTTTTGGAATTGCCGATTCTGTAAGGATTACTGCGAATCCCGAATGGCAGGAGCTGAAATTTTCAGGCGACGGAAGATGTATTGCATCAAAAAAAATCGGCGGCGAACTTCTTTACGGTTGTATTGATTATGAGGGAAATGCAGTCACTCCGTTTATTTACAGTGATATAACACGATATACAATAAATAATCTTGTTATATACTGTGCGGAAAGCTCTGCCGATAATTCATTTGTACTGTATAATATGGATTTTATGCCGCTTTTCCGCAGGTCATGGGATTCATGCAGTTTTAACGGAAATGAAGCTGTTTTTTCCGATGATTGCGGAATATATACTTTTTATGCCGATGCCGACGGACTGCTTTTCAAAAGTGCATATGTTTCGGGCGAAGTTATGGATTGTCCTTATAATCTGAATATATACAGCCGTGTACTTCTTTCAAAACTTTCTCCCTATATGATTGAAAAAATGACCGCAGGAGCTGAAAAGTATCTTGAATATGCTTATACATTCAATGATGAACTTCTGTCGGAAATAACATCTGGAAATCGTTCTTCATTCGTTCCTGCATTCAAGAATGATAATAATATAATTTCCAGAAAACTGCTTGGAATTTCCGATATGCATATCTATTCCGTAAGTTCAGATGACGGTATTCCGCATTATGATGTATCAATAAATGCTGATACGGAAATTATTTATTATGATGAGTCGGGAACTGAGAAGACCCTTTATGACAACTACAGACTTGCCGTGAGATTCAGCGGAAGTTCTGAAAGTGACATTCACGCTGTTTCGGGCAGATTCGAGCTTGATTCGCCTGTATATCCGAAGCCTGAGCCGCCTGTGGAAAATCAGGAGCAGGATATTGCAATGGGTGATTGAGTTATATATTATTTAGGATTGGAGTGTTTTATTATGTCAAAAAAAGCTGCTGTTATTATGGGAAGCGACAGTGATTTTCCTGTAGTAAAATCTGCTCTCACTGAGCTGAAAAAATATGGTGTTGAATTTGAATGCCATGTTATGAGTGCACACCGCACACCTGCTGAGGCTGCTGAATTTGCAGCAAATGCAAAAGACAACGGTTTCGGTGTTATAATCTGTGCCGCAGGAATGGCTGCACATCTCGCAGGAGTTATTGCAGGTCACACAACTCTCCCTGTTATCGGTATACCTATGAAATCTGCTGCACTGGAGGGTATGGACGCTCTGCTTGCCACTGTCATGATGCCGCCCGGAGTTCCTGTGGCTACTGTAGGCATCAACGGTGCAAAGAATGCAGCTGTACTTGCTGTGCAGATTCTTGCACTTTCAGATGATTCACTTGCTGAAAAGCTTGTTGCCGAGAAGCAGAAAATGGCTGATAGCGTAAAAGAAAAAGATGTAAAGTTGCAGGAAGAAATCGCTGCACTTTGATTTAATGTTTACTTGTCCGCAATGGTGCGGACTTGCATAAATTTCTATAATTCTCAAGGAGGAAATTTAAAATGGAAAATGTAACAAAAACAGAACAGCTTTATGAGGGCAAGGCTAAGAAAGTCTATGCCACAAATAATCCTGACCTTGTTATCGTTGATTACAAGGACGATGCAACTGCTTTCAACGGCGAGAAGAAAGGTACTATCTCCGGCAAGGGTGCAATCAACAACAGAATGACAAACTATATGTTCAAGATGCTTGAAAAAGAGGGTGTTCCTACTCATCTCGTAGAAGAAATCAGCGACAGAGAGACTATTGTCAAGAAAGTTTCTATCGTACCCCTTGAGGTTATTATCAGAAACGTAGCAGCTGGCAGTTTCTCAAAAAGAATGGGCGTTGAAGAAGGTACAAAGCTCCTCACTCCTATTCTTGAGTTCAGCTATAAAAACGACGATTTGGGTGACCCGTTCATCAATGATTACTATGCACTTGCTCTCGGTCTTGCTACAAAAGAAGAAATCGATACCATTGCAAAATATGCTTTCAAGGTAAATGAGTTTATGGTTAAGTTCTTTAAGGAACTCAATATCGACCTTATTGATTTCAAGATTGAGTTCGGCAGAACTTCCGACGGAACTATTATTCTTGCTGACGAAATTTCTCCCGATACCTGCCGTTTCTGGGACAGCACAACTCATGAAAAGCTTGATAAAGACCGTTTCCGCAGAGATATGGGCGGCGTTGAAGAAGCTTATCAGGAAATCATGAAGAGACTTATGGGAGAATAATTTATGGGCGGATTTTTTGGTGCAGCCTCAAAAAACGACTGTATTGTTGATGTTTTTTATGGTACAGACTATCATTCGCATCTTGGCACAAGACGTGGCGGTATGACTGCATATTCTGAGGACAAAGGATTTCAGAGAAGTATTCACAGTATTGAAAATTCGCCTTTCAGAACTAAATTTGAAAACGATGTTGTTAATATGCGTGGTAAAATCTGCATCGGCTGTATAAGCGATACAGACCCTCAGCCCATTATGGTTCGTTCAAAGCTCGGACTTTATGCTGTATGTTCTGTCGGAATAATCAGAAATGCCGATGCTCTTGTTGATGAACTTCTTCAGAAAGGCTGTGCGAACTTTGAGGCAATGAGCAGCGGAAATATTAATTCAGGCGATTTAATCGGTGCATTGATTGCACAGAAAGATAATTTCGTTGACGGTATACGCTATGCACAGAGCAAAATTGAGGGTACAATGTCGCTTATTATACTCACGAAAGACAGCATCATTGCAGCCCGTGACCAATATGGCAGACTTCCTGTGGTTATCGGTAAACGCTGGGACGGTTTCTGTCTTTCAACTGAATCATTTGCATTTCAGAAACTCGGCTATGATACTTACAAAGAACTTACAGCAGGTGAAATAGTTGAAATTACTGCCGATGACTGTAAAGTTCTTGCAGATGGTGACCCGTCCAAGATGAAGATATGTACTTTTCTGTGGACTTATTACGGTTATCCTACTGCCTGTTATGAAGGTGTGAATGTTGAGGTAATGCGTACAAGAAACGGTGAAATCATGGCGGAAAATGATATTGCCGCAGGTAAACTTCCCGATGTTGACTATGTATGTGGTGTGCCTGATTCGGGTACTCCTCATGCTATCGGTTACGCAAACAGAAGCGGTATTCCATTTGCCCGTCCGTTTATAAAGTACACACCTACATGGCCCCGCAGTTTCATGCCTACTAACCAAAGTATGCGTAACAAAGTTGCAAAAATGAAACTCATTCCTGTTCATGAACTTATTGAGGGAAAAAAACTTCTTTTTGTTGATGACAGCATAGTCCGTGGTACACAGATGCGTGAAACGGTGGAATTTCTGTATGAAAACGGTGCAAAGGAAGTACATATGCGTTCAGCTTGTCCGCCTATTATGTACGGCTGTAAGTACCTCAATTTCTCAAGAAGTCACTCTGAACTTGAACTCATTGCACGTCAGATTATTGATGAATTTGAGGGAGAAGAGGGCGTAAAATATCTTGCTGAATACAGTGATACAAATACAGAGAGAGGAAAGAAACTCCGTGATGAAATCTGCAAACGACTGAAACTTACTTCACTTGAATTTCAGTCACTGCCTGGAAAGGTAAAAGCTGTCGGACTTCCGGAATGCAATCTCTGTACATACTGCTGGAGCGGTAAAGAATAAATTGAAAATATTATCAAGGCAGGAGGAGGGTGATTATTTCTTCCTGCCTGATTTGTTGAATTGTTGAATTAAAGGAGTAAAATTGCTATGAATAACAGTTTTTCTGAAAGCTATAAAAAAGCCGGTGTTGATGTAACTGCCGGTTACAAGTCGGTTGAACTCATGAAAAAGCATATCGCAAAAACAATGATTCCCGGCTGTATATCAGGAATCGGCGGTTTCGGTGGTCTTTTTGAACTCGATATGACAGGTATCAATAAACCTGTACTTGTTTCCGGTACTGACGGCGTCGGTACTAAAATCAAGATTGCTTTTATAATGGATAAACATGATACAGTTGGTATTGACTGTGTTGCAATGTGCGTTAATGATATTATCTGCTGTGGAGCTAAACCACAGTTCTTTCTTGATTATATCGCCTGCGGAAAGAACATTCCCGAAAAAATTGCTGAAATCGTATCAGGTGTTGCAGAGGGTTGTGTGCAGGCTGAATGTGCATTAATCGGCGGCGAAACTGCTGAACACCCGGGACTTATGCCCGAAGATGAATACGACCTTGCAGGTTTTTCCGTTGGTGTAGTTGACAAGGATAAGATTTTACAGCCTGATACTCAGAAAGCAGGAGATGTCTTAATCGCTATCAAGTCAAGCGGTGTACATTCAAACGGATTCTCACTTGTAAGACGTGTATTTGATGTGAATGAACAAAAACTCAATATGTATTTTGATGATTTGGGTGCAACACTTGGCGAAACTCTTCTTACTCCAACAAGAATTTATGTAAAGGCTATTATGAAACTGATTGATACTGTGAATGTAAAATCAATCTCACATATCACAGGCGGTGGATTTTATGAGAATATCCCACGTTCACTTCCTAAAAATCTTTCCGCAAAAATCGAAAGAAATGCCGTACAGGTACTCCCGATTTTTGACCTTATTGCAAGGAGTGGAAATATTCCTGAACGTGATATGTTCAATACATTCAATATGGGTGTCGGAATGATTGTTTCAGTTGATAAAAATGATGCTGACAAGGCAATTTCTGCTATTAAGTCAGCAGGAGAAGATGCTTATGTTCTCGGCGAACTCATTGAATCTGAAGAGGGCGTAATTATCTGCTAAAGAAAGGCAGATTTTATGAATGTTGAAAAAATTGACTATATCTGGGCGATTGTGTCTTTTATAACAGTCGGCGTTACATACCATTACGGTTATCTGCTGTACGGACTTCTGGGAATATATGTTCTTATGGTTGCTGTATTTCTGTATCATATATTCAAAGTAAAAAAGCGTATCAGGAATACAGTTGCTGTATATGGCAGAATAACCGATTACCACACGGAAAAGGGTACAAGAATTCATTATTATCCCATTGTGCGTTACGAAACTGAGGACGGTACGGAAATAAGTTCCGCTTATACTATCGCCGACAAAGAGAAGAAGTACGATATAGGAGACGAAGAAATGATTTGCTATGACCCTTATGATGAACTTTTCTTTTATTTCGCAAACAGGGAATCAGAACTTACCACAAACTACTACAGATACATAATTTTCGGCGGAATAGCTGCAATTTTTGTGCTTATAGCAATTCTTGCCTATTAAACAGGAGATTTTCAATATGCTTACAGAAAAGGCAGAGGATTTTGTTAAATCAAAACTCCTTGAATATCGTTCAGAACTTGAAACAGTGCTGAACGGCGGTGATATTTCGCAGTACAATTACTGTGAATGTGCTGGTGAAATCGGTACGTATGACATAAATTCCATAAACAGACTGAGAATATCACTTGCATTGTGGTATATGTCAGACGGTCTCGACGTTGAATCTCTTGCCGTCGCACTTATGAACGAGGAAATAAAAGACCTCGAAAATGCTGTTTATGGCGGAACGAGTAAAACAATATACCTGCTTTCATATAAAATACTGGGATATAAAAAATGTTCATACAGAAAACTGCTCAAACGTGCTAAAAAGGCAAATTTTGACTGCTTTTTTGAAATTGACGTTTATTATTTAAAGAAATTTGCTGTACGTTTCAGAGACTGGCATAATGAGGACTGGGAATATATATTTGAAATTCTCGATGACAAGGAAAGTCTTGAAACGCTTAAAAGACTTAATCAGGAAAAGGAATAAAGATATGGAAAAAAATATAATTGTTCTTGTATCGGGCGGAGGAACTAATTTACAGGCACTCATTGACGCTGAAAAAAACGGTGAAATCATCGGCGGAAAAATTACCTGTGTTATATCGTCTAACCCGAATGCCTATGCACTCGAAAGGGCAAAAAATAACGGCATTTCAACAAGGGTTATCCCACGCAGAGAGTATGCCGATAGCAAGTCATACAGCATGGCAGTACTTGACGCACTCGACGAGGAAAAGGCTGATTTGATTGTACTCGCAGGATTTATGACTATTCTTGACGAGTGCATTACAAGTAAATATGCATATAAAATTATAAATGTTCACCCTGCTCTTATTCCGTCATTCTGCGGTGAGGGATTCTACGGGCTTAAAGTTCACGAAAAAGCTCTTGAATACGGTGTAAAAGTAAGCGGTGCGACGATACATTTTGTAAATGAAAAAGCAGACGCAGGTGCAATAATATTGCAGGGCGTTGTTGACGTTAAAAAAGACGATACTCCTGAAGTATTGCAGAAACGTATCATGGAGAATGTCGAATGGAAACTGCTCCCGAAAGCTGTATCGCTTTTTTGTCAGGACAGAATTGAAATAGTCGGCGGAAAGGCTTATGTGACAGAATGAAAAAATTATCTGTACTTCTTATATGTGTCTGTACGCTTGTTTCGTGCGGTAATGGTGGTATAAGTCACAATTCGATTGAAAAAAAGAAATATGACATTGAAAATGCTGTTGACGGCAAGTATACTGTTGTATACACGGAGACATCAGCCCTTCTTGATGATTTACTCGACATTAAGATAAAAAAAGATGATGATGTCATATTTACATTCGGAACAGATGTAAAAGGACAGTACAAACTGCCCGAAAAAGTCGCTTATCTTTTCGATTATGACGGTGAAAAAATCTATTATGTACAGAATTATACCCGTGAATCCGTTGGCATGACGAAATATGAACCGTTCTGCTGGCTTTCGTGCAGTAATGAAAAACGTTGTTTTGATTTCAATAATAATCCGAAACACGTTGCTATGGACTATGTAAGCATAAATATAAGCGATTCTGATTCAGAATACGAACAGGAAGAACTTGTATATGTTTCGGAATTTCTACAGGAAAACATAACAGAGCAGGGAATTGTTGATATATTTGACAAATGTGGATATGATTCAACTTATATTCTTGAAATCTATAATTATAAAAGGAGAAATTAAAAATGATTAAACTTGATTTGGCTAAGGAACTCAATTCAAACGCTTACCCCGGCAGAGGTATTGTTATAGGCAAGTCCGAATGCGGAAAGTACGCTGTTACAGGCTACTTTATCATGGGCAGAAGCGAAAACAGCCGTAACCGTGTATTCGTCGAGGACGGTGCAGGTATACGCACTCAGGCTTTTGACCCGTCCAAACTCTCAGACCCGCATCTCATTATTTATGCTCCTGTGAGAGTACTGGGCAATAAGCTTATCGTTACAAACGGCGACCAGACTGATACTATCTATGATATGATGGATAAGCAGTTCACTTTTGAGCAGGCACTCCGTACTCGTGAATTTGAGGACGACGCTCCGAACTACACACCAAGAATTTCGGGTATTCTCAGATTCGAGGAAAACGGCTTCAACTACGCAATGTCAATACTGAAATCTGCAAACGGCAATCCTGATTCGTGCCAGCGTTATACATTCTGCTACAGCAATCCTGTTGCGGGCGAGGGTCACTTTATTCATACCTATATGGGTGACGGTAATCCGCTTCCGAGCTTTGAGGGTGAGCCTAAGCTTGTTGGTATTTCAGGAAATATTGATGAATTTACTGATATGCTCTGGAATAATCTTAATGAGGACAACAAGGTTTCTCTCTTTGTACGCTTTGTAAATCTTGAGGACGGTTCAGTTGAAACAAGAATCGTAAACAAGAATAAGTGAAAAGACTGATTTCAGCATTGCTTTGTGCCATATGCCTTGTATCATGTAACAGTGCCAAGAATAGCAGTATCGCTGAAAGGACGGCAGACGTTCCAGAAAATGCGGTATACAGGCAGACTGTAACAGCAAGCGTAGATGATGACGAGGAAACAGGAGCGTTTCAGAAAGTTCTGAATTATTATGACGAGCATGATAATCTGATTTTTTCGCAGAGGTACATACTTACCGAGCCGGAACAGGCTATGCGTGCAGAAGAATATGAATACGAAAATGGTCTGCTTGTTTCATATAGCAGTCACGGAAATATTACTGAATATGAGTACAATTCGGATAACAATATAAGTGCGGAATTTCTGCACAGCGATGACGAAATGTACAAAAGAGCCGATTATACTTATGAAAACGGCAGATTATCGTATATACAGCGTTATGATTCCGACGGCGAGAAAGAGTGTGTCTCTGTTTATGAGTACGACGAACAGGACAGAGTTATTCGTATTAAGACATCTTATGATGATTCAGAAAGTGAGTTCATGAATAGCTGGAAAAGTTATGATTACGACGAAAACGGCAATATTTTACAAGAATCTTCTGGAGATAAAAATAAATCGTTTGTATATACATATACTTATGATGAAAATAACCGCATTATAAGCGGAAAAGGTTACAGCAAAAGCAGCAGCGGATTGAATATTAACTATACTTATGATTATGAGTATGAATTTTATGAAATCACGGAGCAGAATTATGTTGAATAAAAAAATGTTGATTTCTGTATTGCTGTGTACAGTATGCCTTATATCATGCAGTAATACTTCTGTAAGCGAGGAGATTTCTTCTGAAGAAGTCTCCGTCACCAAAACTGTCACGACCGTAACAGCAGTTCAGACAACACAGGCGGCGTCTGAATCTGTGATAGTTCCCGTAACAACGGCTGAAAATGTGAATGAAACAGCTGATATAGAAGTGCCCGAAAATGCGGTATACAAGCAGACCATAACAAGCAACAACAGTCGTGGATTTTTTGAAAGAATAGTAAATATTTTTGACGAAAAAGATAATAAGCTTATAAATGCTGTATATACTTCCGAAAATGACGAATCGCCGACAAGCTGGACTATTTATACTTATGATACGGACGGCAAGCTTATTAAAGAGGATTTTTATTTCAATGACAGTTTACTGCACTATATTGAGTATGAATATGACGAAAACGGCTTTATGATTTCAGATACAGAATACAGTTATCTTTATAACGGCGAAGTCCATGAAGTAAGAACCGAGTACATTTATGACGACAAAGGCAGATTATCCGCAGAACAGGCGTATCAGAATGACCATCAGTCATGGAGAATAGAGTATGAATATGATGAACAGGACAGGTTAATAAAAGATAATTATTATAGCAGAATAAATTCATATCGTTCTTACTCATACGATGAAAACGGCAATCTTTCAGAGAAAACAGATGATGGCGAATTTGGTATCACAGTAACATATTATACTTATGATGAGGATAATCGTCCTGTAAGTGCGGAAGAATATCATGAAGGCGAACTTATGTACACCTATGAATATGAGTATGAGGAATTATGATTGTTTCTTTTGATTTGGACGAAACATTATTTGTAAATCTTGAAAAAGTTCCGACTGAAAAACCGCTGAAATTTCCGTTGAACAAAATCTATAGGGACAGACTGAGAGCAGGTGCGGTTGATTTGCTTACATGGATAAACAAGTCCGATATACAGCTCTGGATTTACACCACTTCATACCGTTCACTACGATATATAAGCGGAATTTTCAGGCATTACGGCATAAGGATTGACAATATCATAAACGGAAAACGTCATGCAGAGGAAGTGCAGGGCAGTAAAAAAGAAATTATGCCTTCCAAATATCCTGCAAAGTACCATATTGATTTGCACGTTGATGACGAAATTTCCGTGTATCAGAACGGTATTGCACACGGTTTCAGAGTGTATCTGCTGAAAGAAAATGATACTGAATGGACAGATAAAATCAAAGCGGAAATTATCCGCATAAAAAAAATTATAAATATTTAAAAGGAGAACATTATTATGTCAAATGAAATGCAGTTAAAGTACGGTTGCAACCCAAATCAGAAGCCGTCAAGAGTTTATATGGCAGACGGTTCAGAGCTGCCGATTGAGGTGCTTTGCGGAAAGCCGGGATATATCAATCTTCTCGACGCACTCAACGGCTGGCAGCTTGTAAAAGAACTCAAAGCAGCTACAGGAGTATGTGCAGCAACTTCATTCAAGCACGTTTCACCTGCTGGTGCAGCAATCGGCAGACCTCTTTCCGATGATTTGAAGAAAATCTACTGGGTAGACGATTTGGGCGAACTTTCACCGCTTGCAAGTGCTTATGCAAGGGCAAGAGGTGCGGACAGAATGTCATCTTATGGTGATTTTATTGCACTTTCTGATAAAGTTGACGTATGCACGGCAAAGATGATTCAGCGTGAAGTCTCTGACGGTGTTATTGCTCCTGATTACGATGACGAGGCACTTGAAATACTCAAATCAAAGAGAAAAGGCACTTATTGTATTCTCAAAATGGACGAGAATTACAAGCCTGTTCCGATTGAAACAAAACAGGTTTACGGCGTATCTTTCGAGCAGGGCAGAAACGAACTTGACATCAACAAGGAACTCCTTGCAAATATCGTTACAGAAAACAAGGAAATTCCTGCCGACAAGCTTGATGACCTTATGATTTCGCTTATCACTCTCAAATACACACAGTCCAACTCCGTGTGCTATGTAAAGGACGGACAGGCTATCGGTATCGGAGCAGGACAGCAGTCAAGAATCCACTGCACACGTCTCGCAGGACAGAAAGCTGATAACTGGTGGCTGAGACAGTCTCCGCAGGTTATGGGACTCGATTTTGTGGACGGTATAAGACGTGCAGACCGTGACAACGCTATTGATGTATATATCGGCGACGAATATGAAGATGTACTCCGTGATGGCGAATGGCAGAAGATTTTCAAGACAAAACCTGCTGTATTCACAGTTGAGGAGAAGAAAGCATGGCTTGCAAAGAATACAGGTGTTTGTCTTGGTTCTGACGCATTCTTCCCGTTCGGAGACAATATCGAACGTGCAAAGAAGTCAGGTGTTGAGTACATCGCTGAACCCGGTGGCTCTATCCGTGATGATAACGTTATCGAGACCTGCAACAAGTACAATATCGCTATGGCATTCACAGGTATTAGACTTTTCCACCACTGATATTTATTTATATGACATGATATAGGAGGATTTTATTATGCAAAAAGATAAGGCATTAAAAAGTATGGCAGTTATCTCTGCCGTACTTTCGGGGATTTCTGTACTTCTTGGCTGTATAGCCGTTATTTTTCCACAGTCATGCGGACTGTTTTTCGGTGATTTGCGTCTGGAAAGCTGGTCACTTGGTTCGGCTATGCCGTTTATGTTGATTGAGGCACTGTTTCCGCTTTTGCTTATGACACTTGCTGTATTCAGTGCAGTATCAGGTACTATGACATACAAAAAGGGCATTGTATCGGCTGTGCTGACCGTTTCATACCAGATTGTAAAAACGCTTGCAGGGTTTGAAATATGGAAGATTTCTGTAAAATTATGTCATACGAATAGGATAGCATTATTAGGCTCAGTAAATTCGGCACTTACAGTTATAAATTATCTCAACTTTTTTGCTGTACTTCTCCTGATAAGTATGACATCAATTGAGATTTACGCATCAAAAAAAGGCGAAAAATATGAAAATTTTGGTTTATAAAAAACAACATTCTTTATCTTCACCTGCAATTATAAAAATTATAGTGGTCGCAACAGTACTTCCGATAATTTATATAATTCTCAGCCTGATAAATATTTATAATGTGGACATATCAACATCAATTTTCTATGAAACATATGAATTCTGGAAAGACTCAACATATTTTGACAAACTTCACCCTACTCATATTGAAAGCTATATTTATTCAATAGTATTTGTTCTGCCATATATCATAGTGTGCATTATCAGTATTTTTTCAGAAAAGCTGAAAGGCAAAAAGAAACTCAGATATTCTGTAATTAGTTTTCTGATATTTCTGTTTATAAATTATATACAAAAGGATGAGGTTTATCAATCAACTTGTTCTGATGACTGGGTAATGATTGAACTTGTTTCAAGATTGCAGAATATTCTTATGTGGCTTAATATAGCATCATTTTTACTTGTTTGCTGTACGGCTGTTATTGAAATCCGTACATTAAAAAAATAACAGGAGGTTATATCAATGAAAAATGTTTTAGTAGTAGGCGGAGGCGGACGTGAACACGCTATTATTATGAAACTTGCTGAAAGCAAGCACATCGGCAAGCTGTACTGTACTCCCGGAAACGGCGGTATATCGAAATATGCTGAATGTTTCAGCGTAGGAGCAACCGATATTGACGGTGTTGTTGCACTTGCAAAGGAACTCAAGCCCGATATGGTTGTTGTAGCTCCCGATGACCCGCTTGTAATGGGTATGGTTGACGCTTTGCAGGCTGAGGGTTTCATGACTTTCGGACCTAAAGCAAATGCAGCCATAATCGAGGGTTCAAAGGTATTTTCAAAGGAACTCATGAAGAAATATAATATCCCGACAGCTTTCTATGAAGTTTTCACAGAGAGCGATAAGGCGATTGCTTACCTCAAAGAACAGAACAGTTACCCTGCTGTAATCAAGGCAGATGGTCTTGCACTTGGTAAAGGCGTAATCATTGCACAGAATGAGGAAGAGGCAGTACAGGCTGTACATGATATGATTGACGAACTCAAATTCGGTAAGAGTTCCGCAAGAATTGTAATTGAGGAATTTTTAACAGGTCCTGAAGTATCTGTACTCAGTTTCACAGATGGCAAAACACTTGTACCTATGATTTCATCTATGGACCATAAACGTGCGTTGAACGGCGATAAAGGACTTAATACAGGCGGTATGGGTACGGTTTCGCCTAATCCGTACTATACAGAGGAAGTTGCAAAAGAGTGCATGGAAAAAATTTTCCTGCCGACTATGAATGCTATGAATGCGGAGGGACGTACTTTTGAAGGTTGTCTTTATTTCGGTCTTATGCTTACTCCGAAAGGTGCAAAGGTAATCGAATACAACTGCCGTTTCGGCGACCCTGAAACTCAGGTTGTACTTCCTATGCTTGATGCTGATTTGTACGAAATTTTTGAGGCGATTTATAATCACGAACTTGACAAGATTGACATAAAGTGGCATGACGGCTCGTGTGCCTGCGTGGTAATGGCAAGCGGTGGTTACCCCGAAAGCTATCCTAAGGGTATAATTATGAACGGTATGGACGATAAAGGACAGGTTGACGGCTGTTTTGTATATCATGCAGGTACTAAAATCGGCGAAAACGGTGAATTTCTTACAAACGGCGGACGTGTTATCGGCGTTACAGCTAATGGCGAAAATTTACAGTCCGCACTTGATATGGCTTATAAGGGTGTATCAAAAATCAGCTTTGAAAATGCACACTACAGAAAAGATATAGGACAGCGTGCTTTGAAAGCCCTTGATTAATATATGAAAAAATATATACTTCCAATAATTATGCTTGCTTTGTTTGAAATTGTGGCAGTAACTTTGTGGCTTGTAAAAGACAATTTATTTTATCTGTTCAATTTTAGCTACATAGGAATATCAATTTCTTTTGGACTGTTTCTTTTTATAAAGAAGTATAAATATGCCAGACGAATGGTACAGCTGTTAGTCGGAATGTATATGCTTATTTATCTTGGTCTGATTTCAAATGAAAATATGCAGATAGAAGGTTTTTGGTACTATCTTTTTACCGGAGTATTTGAAGCTGCGACTATTCATTATGCAGTCGCAAAAATTTTCGGTCCGCTGATTTTCGGCAGAGGCTGGTGCGGCTATGCCTGCTGGACTGCAATGGTATTGGAATTCCTGCCATATAAAGTACAGCAGCAACCAAGGAAAAATATTGATTTTATCAGATACATAACCTTTTCCGCATCATTTATTTTTGTGGCAGTATTGTTTCTTTGTCATGTTGGAAATATAGAAAGCATTATGTTCTGGAGCTTTTTAATCGGAAATATTATTTATTACGCTCTTGGAATCATCTTAGCTGTTGCTTTTAAGGACAACAGGGCATTTTGTAAATATATCTGCCCAATTACAGTGTTTTTAAAGCCAATGAGTTATTTTTCACTTCTCAGAATTAAATGCAACAAAGAAAAATGTATTTCCTGCGGAAAGTGTAAAAAAATCTGTCCGATGAATGTTGATATGACAGACAATTCCAGAAACCGAAAAAATGCTACAGAGTGTATTCTTTGCTTTGAGTGCGTTAAAAATTGTCCAAAAAATGCACTGTAATAATT
>JAIDNR010000261.1 GCA_029063695.1 Ruminococcus sp. | reverse complement strand
AGGTCTTATTTTTCTACCCATAGCTAAAGCTTTTTTGAACCCCCAGTAAAACTGGGGGTTTTCGTTGCACAATAAAACAGACTCTGTTATAAACAGAGTCTGTTTCGTTTTTGATTCGGTTTTACTTATTTACTCTCTTTAAGCTGCATTATTATTCATTATCGCCTTTTGTGGAATCTTCTGTATTGAATGTTCTGCTGCCACTGAGTTTAATATTGGACATTTTATCCTTAGCTGCTATTTTTTCAAACAATGAGTCGCTTACCATACGCTGACCTTCACTTGTAGCAGCATTGTTTACTCTGTAAAGTTCAACACGAACCTTTTCCGGCCAAGACATTGTGTCAATATCTTCAGGATTAATCCAGTAAACCCATGTGCCGTTTGTAACATTTGTAATCAATGAGTCATCAGGAACGTCAGCCAGAATAATCTGATGAACTTCGCTTTCTTCCTCATCTTCAGCACCTGTTCCGCCAACGATATTGCCTTTTTCATCGAAAAGAATAACTGCATTGTAAGCGGGATTGCCCTTGTAAGAACCTGTGAATACCAAAGAACCTTTGCGGATAACATCGTCTGCATCGGTGCCGTATTTGTAATCTTCTGAAAGGAGACCAAATGCTGCTGTTGCTGTTTCACCGTCTTTGCGGAAGTCAACGTTATCGCCTGTTACTCCGAGAACATCAAGTTCTGCAATTGAAATGCTCTGGTTATTCTGGTCAAGAATCTGAAGTTTCAATGCTGTTGCATCATAAGTGCTGACATACTTTTTGTCTGAATTTGAGAAGTAAACCGTACCGCTTCCGTTGAAAGTGCCGTTTGCTACTTCAATCCAATTTGTTCCGTTTTCTGTTACAAAAACTTTGTACTTGCCCACAGAATTTTCTGTGTTGCCTGCTGTATACTTCATTCCTGTTACTGTGAATGTCTGATTGAAGTTCATAACTATCTCAGCTGTGTCGCTGCTTACTTTGGGAGCGTAAACTGTCTCAAAGCTGTCATCGATAACTGCTGTAACAGGGTCAATGATTGTTACTTCGCATGGGAGTTCGTCTTCTGTAGCTTCATGTGAAATCACTTCTGCTGTAAGACCGCTTGCACTGACGCTCCAGTTGTTCTTAGCAATACTGCCATCATGCTGAACCTTTACCATATCTGTAGCAAATACTTCCGAACGGTTGAGATACTGGTCGATAAGTGTAACCTTGTAAGATACTGTACGGTTGTTGAGTGATGTAACTGTATCTGTGAAATTTGTGCTTGTTGCAAATCCTATCGGAACTTCTTTAACATTTCCGTTTGATATAGTGCAGCGGATAATTTCGTAGCCGAGAATATCTTTTGCATTAATCTTGTCTGAAACGTTGATTGAGAGATTAACCTTGTTTGCATTTATTCCTGTACCGGTTTTTACTGAAACGTTGTCTATTACTGCAACTGCACTGCCGTCTTCGTTTACCAAAGAGCTTCCTTCACCTTTCATTGCATAAACACGTGAATCCTCGTTTGCATACATGATTGCTCTTGTTTCTTTTGCGAACTGTGATGCGTAGCTTATTGTTTCTGCATCGGGTGTTTTGCCCCAGCGTTCAAAGAATTCAAGAACGTTCTTTTCTGCTGCTGCACACGCAAGACGCATAAGCTGCTGGTCTGTTCCGCCGCTGAGTGTAAGTGCTACACCGCCGGGCTGAGGAGCTCTGGAAGGAGTTCTTGAATATGTGTCCATTCTTGCATAGAACAGGTTTTTAAGGATTTCATTATTTGTATCATAAGTTTTGTAGTTGTAATCCTTATCATAAGCAAGGTGGAGCTGCCAGTACATACCAAGCTGTGTTCCCTGATCTGCACTTCCTTTTGTACCTGAAGTTACCTTCTTGAAAATGTTGTTGTAATTGAGTCTCGAACCTGCGTTTTTATCCTGTGCCTGTGCGAGAAGTGAGTAGTAGTTGTTTGTGATTTCTGCTACAACATAGTTGTTGTCATTGAGGCAGTGACCGATTTCGTGAGCGATTCCCCAACCGAAGTAGCTGCCGCTTACATATTTGCCGTTTTCATCAGATGTTACTCCATTGCAATTAAACATTCCCGGAGCTGAATCATACTGGATACCAATATGATTGCCTGCTGCGTACATAAATGCACCTGAGAACATTCTCTGATAACGGATATTAAGATGCTGTTTTGGAGTACGGTCTGCGTCGTTTCTTGCATCCGGGCTGATACCTTTGTGCTGATAGAAGAGAGTCATCATATCTTCCATTGAAGACATTGACCTGATGAGTATTTCAGCACGTTCTTCTGTTGAGCCTTTTCCTAAGCCTGCGAGAACCTGAGGTGCGGGAAGTGAGTACATCATTTTATCGCAGAGAATATCAGTAGCACCCAAGATACAGGTCTTTTTATTATAGTCATAATCAAGCTTTGTGTTCTGTTTGCCATCATATGTTTTTGCACCCTTGTGAACTCTGTTGTGTTCTGCTTCCATGTTTGCAACGTATTTGTCAAGAGCTGTTATATAATCATATGCTCTGTACCAGCGTTCGTCTTCATCTTCTACATTGTAGAGGTCAAGAATCGGAACTTCCGAACCGCCTGTTACACGTACTGAATACTGTACATTTGAATTGCTGTCGCCCTGATACTGAATATAGAGTGCACCGCCTGCTTCAGCATTTGACATACTGCCTTTGGTGAGCTTGAATGTATTTGCTCCGACTAAGAGGTTAGCTCCGTCCAGGGATACACCACCTGATTCAGAATTGTACTGTGTGCAGATAAGGCGTAAATCTGTGCCTTCGCCTGTTTTCTTTGTATTGCTTCCTACGTAGATTGTTACTTCTTCGTTTGTACCGATTGTAACACCGAGAGGCTGCCATGCGTTCAGTCCTGAGAAGTTGCGTCCTGTATCTTTTGTGGTAATGCCGTTGTGAATCACTACAGCCTGGCTGATTTGCTTAGCATTAAGAATCTTTTCAGCTGTTGCAAGCTCACGCTCAAGAGCAGGTTTGTTGGGATTGTATTCGCCTGTTACTGTATCAGGAGTATTGATTTTTGTACGGAGAGCATCGATAGTTTCCTGAGTAACATAATCCTTAAGAACTGTATGAAGGTCATCTACATACAAATCCATGATTTCATCCATTGCGGAATCGTAGTGGTAGAAATAGGTTTCCGAAACAGTAACAGGTGATGCAAGATAACGTGCAAGTGAAATCTGTACTTTGCTTGCTGTTACTGCCTTCGGCAACTTGAGAAGGTAATATGGTTTACCGTTTGAATCTACTTTCTTTGAAGTGAGATTACCATAAGCGTCATTAAGCTGATATACTAAATTGCCGTCTGAATCCCAACATCTTACGTTTGTATAGTCAATACTTGTTGTTGTAAGTATACCAATGGTATCCATTGTATAGTCCTGGTCCAAAGTATATGTCAGACCATTGTTGCCTATACCGTTAAATCCTCCGTCGTCCCATGTACCCTTTGAGTAATAGGAATATTTATCGCCGTCAACAGCACCCCATGCAGAATTTGCAGAACCTTCGTCAGATTTGCTTTCTACCATTTCGCCGCCGTATCTCTTAACGGAAACAATATGTGTTTTGCCAGGCTTTCCTTCTGCATCACGGTTAATCAGATTGTAATTAGGCATATCAGCAAGAGTAAGATTAGTTGTTGATGCTGATGCATGCACTGATTCAGGGCTTGAGCCATGTTCATTTTTACCTACTACGTAAACTTCGTACTCTTTAAGGTCCTCTAAACCTTGAATCTCATAGCTTGTTGTTTGGCCGATATTTTCAATGGAGTTCCACTTATATGCTTCTTCGTTTTCGTCTTTACCTGTTCTTCTCCAGTAAATATCATAATTTGTAGTGCTGTTTGTATTATCTGCGCTCCAGCTGACTCTTAAGCTCTTGTAAGCTCCTCCGGCTTTAACATTATCAGGCTTATCGGGAGCCGAAAATGCTTTCGTAACAATTTTGCTTGTTGCAGACCATTTACTTCTATATGTATCTGCTACAGTACGAACATGCACATAATATGTGGTGTTGGTCTTGATTAATTTGAAGTTTCCGTGTTCAGACTGAAGTGAAAATGTATTATCTGTAACATAGTTGTTCTGTATTCCTGAGATTGTTGAAACAAAGCTTCCGTCTGCCTTGGTAGCTGAACTTGTTGACACCTCAAATTCATAACCCTCTATATTAACACATTTATCCCATGTTGCCGTAATTTTTGCATCTTTGTTAGCGGTCTTTGGCTGTGAAACTTTAAGATTTGTCGGATAATCCGGTTCTGGTTCTGTCATGCGTTCTTCCATGCCGTTGAGGAACTTAACTGTTCCGATTTCAGCAAGGTCAGTATTTTTTACTTTTGTGATTTTCAGTGTAATTCTCTTGACAGCAATCTGTGTGCCCAAATCAATTGAAATATTACCAAATTTGTCAACTGTAGCAATTACATTACTTTCAGTGAGAGAATTAGCCTCTTCACTGAAGTTTGCTTTTTCAATACCGCCATTGGTTTCTATCTCGATATAGCCTTCCTCAGCGTTTGTTCCGAAATTGAATCCTTTCAATGCAGTATCTTTCAACTCCAAATCAAAACCAACAGGGTGGTCATCTGAAACAGGGACTTCGTTTCCTTCTTCATCAACTGCTGCCAGCTGCATTGTTTTGGGTGCAGATTCTTCATTGTCCTGATTTTCTTCTTCGCCGTCTGCACTGTCTGAATTTTCAGCCTGATAAAGTAAATCCAATATTGAAGCACCTTTGCTTGCAGTGCCTTTGGTAACTGTTTCTTTCTTTACAGAATCAATATTATATTTTTCGGACAGTTCTTTGTTAATAGTTGTTGCTTCTGTGTTCCAGCCATTGTTATCAACAAAGCTCTGAGCAAATATTGTAAGGTCTGCCAGATTTGTTTTATTGTCATGGTTCAGGTCAGTCTGCATTGACTTGTATTCTTCCTGAACGCTTCCGTTGTTTTTGACAGAATAGTCGATAGCCTCAAGAAGAATTTTTTCATCTTCTTTATTTATTTTTCCGTTGCCGTCTACGTCGCCGATAGTAAGAACTCCGGGGTGTTCTCCCTCTCCCTTAGCTATTACATGTTCTCCGTCGGGGTTATATATTTCGTTGCCTCTTGCATCTGTTTTGTATACGTCTGTGTAATTATATACAGAATTGAAACCAAGGGTAACTTTCAGCGTACATACCATATTTTCAAAGTCTGATATTTCCTGTACGAAAGGCTTGAAACCGGAAGCTTTAATCACAACAATGTATTTACCGTTTTCAATATAATCGGTGCTGATTGTAGCTGATGAATTTCTTGAACCGCCAACCTTAACTTTTGCATTATTCAATACAGAAGCATCAGCTGAATTAATATCTTCATTTTCTTTGAATACACTTACTGTGCATTCTACATCATTATCAAAATTAAATTGATTTGTGATTTCAACATCAATTTTGCTGTACTTATTATCTGTAGTTTCTGTTGATTCTGCTGTCGGTTCTGTTGTTGACTCTGTTGTCGGCTCTGTTGTTGACTCTGTTGTCGGCTCTGTTGTTGACTCTGTTGTTGACTCTGTTTTCGGCTCTGTTGTTATAATACCGCCGCCTTCTAATGAAACAGCTGAAATATCGTCATTTGCAAGAGCTGTAAAAGCACCTATTGTCTGTGAAAAACTGCCTATCATAGATAATGCTGAAACAAAAGCAAGTGTTCTTTTTAAGCTATAATTTTTTTTGGAATTTTTCATAACATTCATCCTTTCCGATTTCGGCAACTCTTATCACTATAATAATGTTTAATTATGAAATTAATAAGTTTGCCAAATGTAAATTTATTT
>JAIDNR010000260.1 GCA_029063695.1 Ruminococcus sp. | reverse complement strand
ATGCAGACAATGTATAATAAATACAGTTAATACAGCAATAACCGCTTTAGCACTGCGGTATGCTGAGAATCAGGAAATTCTAAATTTACGAGAGGGGTCTTTTACAATGAGGAAAAAAAATATTTTCAGACGCTGTGCCGCTGCTGCTGCATCATGCGTACTTATGGCAGCAGCCATGCCTGCAATTCCGTTTGCGGCATCTGCGGCTGAAAACTTAATCAGCAACTCAACTTTTGATGTCGGCACAAAAGACTGGGGTACATATAAGGAAAGCGGCGGTGCCTGCACTCTTACAACAGAGAATGGTATGCTTGCACTTAAAGTTGAAAATCAGGGAAAGCTCAATTATGCCGTACAGATGTGTTATGATGAACCGCTTCCGCTTTATCAGAATGGTGTATACCGTCTTAAATTTGATATTTCTGCAACTGTTCCACGCTTTATTGAATCAATGATTCAGCAGAACGGCGGTACATATCAGGCTTATACATGGAAAGGCATTAATGTTACTACCGAACCGCAGACAATTGATTATGAGTTTGTAATGGAAAAGGAAACCGACATTATGACAAAGTTCTGTTTCAACTGCGGACTTCAGGAGAAAGAGGACGGCGGTTCTGTTGGCGAACATACAATTTATCTTGATAATGTTTCACTTGAACTTGTTGATGACAGCAAGGTTGACTATAACGCAAACGCTCCGTATGCACCTCCCATTGTTACAAATCAGCTCGGATACAGACCCGATGCAAAGAAAACTGCTGTATTCAGAAAGACAAACGGTGGAAATTTTTCTGTTGTGAATGCTGATACAAATGAAGTTGTTTATACAGGTTCTATGGGTGAGCCGAAAACAAACTCACAGGCTGATGAAACAAACTATATCGGTGATTTTTCGGAAGTTACTGCTTCAGGTAAATACTATATAAAGGCTGACGGTCTTGATAATTCGTATACTTTTGAAATCGGCGATGGAGTTTATAATAATCTTCTTGATTCAAGTGTAAGAATGCTTTATCTTCAGAGATGTGGAACTGAAGTGAAAGATGAGAAATTCGGTCACGTTTCATGTCACGATACAATCGCAACTATTTATCATACAGATGAAAAAATTGACGTAACAGGCGGCTGGCATGATGCGGGCGACTACGGCAGATATATTGTACCTGCTGCAAAGGCTGTTGCCGATTTGCTCTATGCTTATCAGGTAAATCCCAAAATGTACAGCGATAATATAGGAATTCCCGAAAGCGGAAACGGTACTGCTGATATTCTTGATGAAGCCCGCTATGAACTTGAATGGATGCTGAAAATGCAGAATAAGAATACTGGCGGTGTATATCACAAAGTTTCATGTGATACATTCCCTGGATATGTAATGCCCGAAAAAGAAACAAAGCCACTTATTGTAATGCCTGAAACAACAACTTCTACTGCTGATTTTGCCGCATCTATGGCTCTTGCTTATGAAGTTTACAAGGATATTGACGCAAATTTTGCAAATACTTGCCTTGAAGCTGCTAAAAAGGCTTATGAATGGGCAAAAGCTAATCCCGATAAACTTTATCTTGCAAATCCTGATGATATTGTAACAGGTGCTTATGAAGATAAGAGTGCATCAGATGAAATGTACTGGGCTGCTGCACAGCTTTATCGTGCAACAGGAGATAACTCCTATCTTAATAATATTACTGTTAAAACAGGTCTTGACTGGGCAACAGTTGGCGACTATGGAAATATTGCACTTCTCACAATGAAAAATGCCGACAAGGATTCGGATATTTATAAAAATGCACTCGCTGCTGTAAAGAAACAGGCTGATAATTTTGTGAGCATATCAAATAGTATACCTTATGGCGTTGCTCTTACAAAATACAACTGGGGAAGTAATATGACTGTTGCAAATGCAGGAATTATACTTGCTCTTACTTACCAGGCAACAGGTGATGAAAGTTATCTCAATGCTGCAAATGCACAGCTTGATTATCTTCTCGGTAAAAATCCTCTCGGTACAAGTTTTGTTACTGGTTTTGGTACTGTTTCACCTGAAAATCCACATCATCGTCCGTCAATGGCAGTCGGTTCAGCTATGCCCGGAATGCTTGTAGGCGGTGTAAATCAGAGTCTTGAAGACCCTGCTGCAAAGGCTTACTGCAAACATTCTGCACCTGCAAAATGTTGGATTGACAATTCGGAAAGCTATTCAACAAATGAAATTACGATTTACTGGAACTCACCGCTGACATATCTGCTCACTCTTACAGAATCTGATAATTCAGGTTCAGATAATTTGCTTTACGGCGATGCAAATGAGGACGGCTCTGTTGATATTGCAGATGCAACAGCAATCGTTCAGCATATGGGAAATCCTGATGAATATGGACTTACTGAACAGGGAAAGCTCAATGCTGATATTGTCAATAATGGTGATGGTGTCACAGGTGCAGACGCTGTAGCACTTCAGCTTCTGGAGGCAAAAAAAGTTAAACAGTCTGATTTTCCGCTCAGTATGGCACAGTATAATGCAATGCTCAATGAAGGTGAGCAGAATCCTCCGACTGTTACAACTACACAAGCACCTGAAACTGTTATAACTACAACTGCAAATACAACAACGGCAGTTCCTGTTGAAACAACTGTTGCTGTAGACAATAACGGAATCAAGGATTATGGTACTCCTATGAATGCAAATGCAACTGCTGTTGAGGATTTCAGAGACGGAGATTCAAATCTGTTCTTTGCTTCTGACGGCTGGACAAACGGAAGCTGCTTTGACTGTGGTTGGTATAAGCAGAATACTTCACTTGAAAATGGTATGCTTAGTCTTACAATTGACAAAGACCACAGCGGACAGTATAACTATTCAGGAGCTGAATACAGAACAAGTGACCATTATGGTTATGGCTATTATGAGACTTCAATGAAGGCTATCAAGAATAACGGTGTTGTTTCTTCTTTCTTCACATACACAGGTGAATCAGAGCAGAATCCTTGGGACGAGATTGATATTGAGGTTCTTGGAAAAGATACTACAAAGGTACAGCTCAACTACTATACAAACGGTGTGGGAGAACACGAATTTATTTATGACCTCGGCTTTGATGCATCAGAGGGATTCCATACATACGGATTTGACTGGCAGCCTGACCATATTACATGGTATATCGACGGCAAGGCAGTTTATACAGCTACAGAAAATATTCCCTCAACTCCCGGCAGAATCATGATGAACGCATGGCCCGGTATTACTGTTGATGACTGGCTTAATCCTTATGACGGAAAAACTCCTCTTACTGCTAATTATCAGTGGGTAACATATGACAACAACAATTAAAATATATTTTTGTGCATCTCTCTGAAAGAAAAGGCACTCCTGATTATATGTCGGGAGTGTTTTTTCTTTTGTACTGGACAATTCAAATGCAATGTGATATAATAGTTAAAAGCAAGGAGTGATATTATGAATGACAGTCCTATGACATCTCATTTGTTTGCCCATAGAGAAGATGGCTTCCGCTATGCACCTTTTGACCGTGAAGTAGCGTTTTATGAGAGTATATGTTCGGGAAATATTGAACTTGTAAAAATGTTCGCTGCTCCGCTTTTCTGCGAAGGCTGCGGAACTCTCAGCAAAGATTATCTCAGAAATCTGAAATATCATTTTACCATAACAACTGCACTTATTGCACGTTTCTGTGTGAACAGCGGTATGACACCCGAAGAAGCATACAGCCTGAGTGATATATATATAATGAAAGCTGATGAGTGCATGGAAGAAAACGAACTCCGTTGTATTCATGCAGATATGATTGAGGATTATACCAGAAAAATGCGTCGTGTGCGGACAGGAAATGTTTATTCCAAAAGAATTGTCTGTGCTATGGATTATATAAGCGAGCATCTGCACAGCAGTATCAGAATTGAGGAAACTGCCGAATATCTGCAAATAAATCCTGCTTATCTTTCAAGAGCTTTCAAAGCGGAAACAGGTATGACTTTTACCGACTATGTTAACCGTAAAAAAGTAGAGGAGGCGGCAGGATTGCTGAGTTATTCCAAATATAGTGACCTTGAAATAAGCAGTCTGCTTTGTTTCAGTTCACAGAGCTATTTTATCAAAATTTTCAAGAAATACATCGGCATAACTCCAAAGGAGTATAAAAAGAAATACAGATTTAATGATTAAAAATCCCATTGATTTTTTGCCTGCAATGTTGTATAACAGACCTTCTGGAAACTCAAACAAAACAACAGAGAGTCTTGACAAATTCAATAAAAATGATTATAATAAAATGGGCGATAAAATGAATCACCATGAAAAAACGAAATGATTTGATATAACACATACAGGACATCGGCTGTAGCATATTTTTTGAGAAAATATAAATTTTTGTTAAATTTTTATAAATCTTCTGTTAATGATTATCATGATTATCTGAAAAAAGTGATAAAATGTATAGAGGGGCATATTACGTTTTATGTTAAAACAAGAAAATATATTTAAATATGTCACTTTTCTTCATGTCAGACGAATGTATTAAATGAAACGTGTTTCGTATGTTATTAAAGTGACGGAGGTGAAAGAATAACAGATTCGGAATTGGAGCAGTTGTTGTACAGCTCTCCGGCACAGACTGATGAAAATCTTATATATGCTATAATTCTCAATAAAATCGGCAACTGTGGTTCAATGGAAGATATTGAGGATTAATAAAAATTGTATCAGAATATTATATACAACGGTATATTTTAAATTTTTTGACAACAGGAGGATACTATGAAAAAGTATAACAGGACAATAATATGTGCATTTGCCATATCCATGAGTCTTGCATTTGCTGTTCCTGCAATGGCTTATGCAGACGAAACAGATGTTCAGCACGTTTCTGAATGGGTTACAGACGAAAAAGGCAGGATTTTTTATTATGATGAATCAGGCAAATTTGTAACAGGTGAACAGGAGATTGACGGTGAAATGTATCTTTTCTCCAAAAACGGAGTACAGAAAACAGGCTGGCGGACTGTGGACGGTGCAAGAAAATATTATGATACCGAAACAGGAAAACCCGTCTATGGCTGGATTGATTACTGCGGAAAACAGTATTACATAGAGAAAGAAAGCAAAGATAAACAAGTAAACTGCGTTACCGAAAATGAAGACGGAAAACTTGTTCTTCTCAACGATAAGGGCAGTGTTATGATTGGTGCAGGTTTCACGGAACTTGATGACAACATCTATTTTGTGAGCGATGACGGTACGCTTGTAACAGGTGAAACTGTTATTGATGATGTACCATATGTTTTTGACAATACAGGAAAATGCGGTACAGGCTGGCAGAAGATTTCAGGTAAGAAATATTATTATAATCCCGAAACTGCTGAACCTGTATTCGGTTTTTTTGAAGTTGACGGAAGTTATTATTACACTGATAAGGAAAACGGAATGTGTACAAGTGTTGCCAAAATAAATGGCATTGAGTATCTTTTCAATGAACAGACAGGTAAAATGCAGTATGGCTGGCTTGATATAAACGACAGCAAGAGATACTTCTATAAAGACGCAACATATGCAAAAGGACTGACCAAAATCGATGGGGAATCATATATTTTCAGCGATAAAGGTGTTCTTCTTACAGGTTTTGCCGAACTTGAGGGAAATAAATATTATCTTGATGAAAAGGACGGCAAAATGCACTTTGAGTGGCTGGAAACCAACGGCAAAAAGTACTATTTCAACGGCGACACGGGAATCATGATGACAGGCAGGCTGATTATAAACGGCGGAAAGTATTATTTTGCTGAGGACGGTTCTATGCAGATAGGATTACAGGAAATTGACGGCAAAAAATAC
>JAIDNR010000026.1 GCA_029063695.1 Ruminococcus sp. | reverse complement strand
GGTTTTAATTACAATGAAATTTACCTGCAACAAAAATGAACTCAGCGAAGCTATAAGCAGTGTATCAAAGGCTGTTCCTCAGAAATCAACTATTCAAGCACTGGAAGGAATCAAGGTCAAGGTATCAGACGGAGAAGTTGAACTTACTGCATATAATCTTGAAATGGGTATCAAGACAACTATCAATGCAAATACAGATTCGGAATATGAATTTGTAGCAAGTTCAAGACTCTTCAGCGAATTCACAAAGAAAATGAACGGTGATGAGATTACCATTGAAGTTGATGACAATAATGTTATCAGACTTTCAAGTAATACGACGGAATGCAGTTTTTCTGCTATATCTGCTGACGAATATCCCGATTTGCCTGTTGTTGATGCTCAAAGAAGTTTCCATGTTCGACAATCTGTGCTTAAATCAATGATTAATATGACAAGCTATGCCGTATCGCAGAACGAAAGCAAGCCCATTTTTACGGGTGAACTGTTTGATATTGAAAACGGCAAGTTTACTCTTGTTGCTATTGATGGATTCCGTCTTGCCATAAGAACAGAGGATACTGGTACAAGTGACAAATATCATTTTGTTGTTCCCAAAAAGGCCCTTCAGGAAGTTTCAACGCTTATACGTGAAGATGCCGACGACAGGGAATGTACTGTCAGTGTCAACGAACGTCACATTATTTTTGAAATAAACAACTTCTTTGTGATTTCACGTCTTCTTGAGGGTGCGTTCCATAATTACAAACTGAGTATTCCGAACGGTTATAAGACTGAGGTTTTTGTCAATAAGAAAGATTTTGCAGGAAGTCTTGAAAGATGTTCACTTATTGTTGACGAAAAAAACAAGTCGCCGATTCGCTGTGAAATAAGCGGCGGTGTTATGAAAATAAACTGCAAGACTTCCATAGGTCGTGTGAACGACGCTATACCTGCTGACATCAAGGGTGAGAGTGTTACCATTGGCTTTAACAATAAACTTGTTCTTGAGGCTCTGAGAGCCGCTGAGGGCGATAAGGTACGTATAAGATTCAATGGTGCAATGAAAGTTATTGAAATTCTGCCGCCTATGGGTGAGGATTATATCTTCCTTGTTATGCCCATACAGCTCAGAGGTTAATCGGAAAGTGTGGTTAATATGACTGAAATCAAAATCAATACAGAGTTTATAAAACTTGATGCTCTGCTTAAATTCGCCTCGCTTGTAAGTTCAGGCGGTGAGGCAAAAGCTATTATTCAGGACGGTAAGGTACTTGTCAACGGTGAAGTATGCACCATGAGAGGAAAGAAAATCCGTGAGGGTGATACAGTTTCGATTATCGACGGGGATGAGGTAAAAGTGGTTTGCTGATTACTTTTGCTGAAATCGACGGATTCAAGAATCTGTCAGAAATTTCTTTCGTTCCCGATAAAAAATACAACATAATCGTCGGTGCAAATGCTCAGGGAAAGACCAATCTTTTAGAGGCTATGTGGATTTTGTCAGGCTGTAAAAGTTTTCGTGGTTCAAAAGAAAAGGATTACATTGCTCTTGACGGAAACCGAATGTCCGCAAGGATTAAGATACTTGACAGTGTGCGTGAACAGAAGATTGAATTTGATATGAGTAAAAATGCAAATAAAGTCATTACGCTGAACGGTGTGAAACAAAGGGGTTCACGTTCTGCTTTCGATGTTTTCAAGTGCATTGCATTCATTCCTGATGATGTCGATATAATCAAGGGTTCGCCCGAAAAAAGACGTAATTTTATTGATATGGCTTATTCTCAGCTTAATCCGTCTTCCGTTGTCCATCTGAATAAAAGCAATATTGTTCTTAATCAGCGGAATGCCCTGCTCAAATCAATCATGCAGGGCAGGGATAAGCCTGATTCGCTCGAAATATGGGACAGGCAGGCGGCTGCTGAGGGTGCTGTTATATCCTATATGCGGAATGATTATGTAAAAAAAATCAACAGTATCTGCGGCAGTCTCTACAGGACAATATCGGGCGGAAGCGAGGAACTGGAGCTTGAATACAGGTCAAATGTCTATAAACAGGCGGATTTTGATACTCCGTGCGGTGATGAGGCAGTCAAGAAATATTTTGATAAGCTCCGTGAATCTGCCGATTATGATATTCGCACCGGCACTACTCATACAGGTGTGAACAGGGACGATATTTTAATTAAAATCAACGGTGTGAGTGCAAGGGATTACGGTTCTCAGGGACAGATTAAGTCCGTCGCTCTTGTCATGAAACTCGCTCAGGCTGAGATATTCATGAAAAAATCCAAAGATGCTCCCGTCGTATTTCTTGATGACGTTATGGGTGAACTCGATGAAAACAGACAGAGATTTATTTTTGACATAATCAGGGATATGCAGGTTTTTCTTACTACTCCCAATGAAAGTGCCATTCTGCCTGAAATAAAAGGGAAAATTTTACGCATGAAAGAGGGGCGTATTCTGTGAAAACCGTTTATCTGCATATAGGCAATAATTATTCCGTTGATGTGCGTGAGATTGTCGGCATTTTCGACATGGACAATACTACTGTCACGGGTTGTACAAAAAAACTTCTTGATAAGGCGGAAAAGGATAAGAAAATCTTCCTTGCGACGTATGAACTGCCCAAAACGTTTATTGTCACAAATGACAAAGTTTATATTTCTCAGCTTGCCGCAAGTACGCTCAGAAAACGCCTTGAAAATGGTGGCGGATTATGATTTTATTTTATATAATTCTTGTGCTTGTAATTTATTATCTCGTCAGCAGGAAAAAGCGTAAAAATAATCTGTCTGAATCAGAAGAACCAAAAAAAGAGGGTTGTATAACTGTATTCAGCAAAATTATTGTTGCTATGTTTGTGGTATATATGGGGTTTATGGTTTTTATGATAGATGCGATTGTTGTGGATTACTGGGTATTTTTCGATAAGAAACGTACTGCTGAAATCGAAAGTATGTACGGAATAATGGTTGATGATGACATAAAACTTAAAAACTACAAAGTTACTTCTTGGATGGAAGGTAAAACAAGAAGCCTTAAATTTGAAAGTAATATTGATGGTATAAGTTTCATAGAAAAAAACTGTCAAGGTGAACTTCTGAGATATGCAGAAAATAACCTAATGTATGAACTTGAAAAACCTGATACAGAACCATATAAATGCACTCTGGACGACGCAATATCAGGTATTTATTTTTATGAATATCAGGGTAGAGAATATACCATGTTTTTTTATAGCGAAGGTGACAGCTATCGTGTTAAAATATATTAAATTTTTTGGAAGGAATTATAAGTCATGAGTTTAATTATGAACGATATGAGTAATATTTCTGTTGTGAACGGCGAACTCATTGATTATGAGTACGACAGGCAGAAACAACGACGTGATAAAATCAAGAATATCAGGAGACGAATTATAATAGCAGGTTTAATTCTTTGTCCTGTTGCAGTTTTCTATTTAATGGTGGTTTATATTGTGTTCAATGAAATACAAGTATAACAACAGAAT
>JAIDNR010000259.1 GCA_029063695.1 Ruminococcus sp. | reverse complement strand
CTACAAAGCATTGACTTTGAGAAAAAAATATTGTATATTTGTATTACGAAAGCAATACGTCTGCGATTAAAGCAGTTCGCACAGATGACATTCAAAAAGCATAAGGGCAGTTTCTTATATTAGGATACGCCTTGCGGAGAGTGCCGCTGAAATACTGCATCTGTGTTAAGGCGGAAAACGTCCGCAGAAAAGTATTGCCATGAGCATTACAGAGACGAAAGTCTTGTAATAGTTCCCGAACGGGAAAACCGGCTAAATCAATGCAGTGTCGGAATTGTGACGAGGACAATCGTCCGGTGATTTCAAAGCGGCAATGATACCGGAATCATTCACTTTTTTTACATTATTATGCCGTATTGGTTTTGGCATAATACATATTTAAGGAGGAAAAACCAATGAACAAACTTAAAAAGACATTAGCATTAGTTGCTGCTCTTGCTATGACAGCTACAGCTTTTGCAAGCTGCGGTGATGACCCGAGTAGTTCATCATCATCTTCATCATCTTCTTCAACAGCAGATGAGTCTTCAGCAGCAGATGAGTCCTCAGCAGCAGACGATTCTTCAGAAGCTGATGATTCTTCAGAAGCTGACAACAGCGGCAATGCAGGCGAGATGGATCCTTCTGTTGGACAGGGCGACTCTACAGTTACAATCGCAGCTTGGAATCCTGATGACGTTCCGAAGCTCATTGCTCAGTGGAAGGGTATTGACTACAATACAGTTGCTTCTGACCTTGAAGCAGGCAAAGTTGATGGCGTAAACTTCATTTCATTCGGTGTAGGCGGCGGCGATGCTGCTGAGAGATATGACCAGCTCTTTGCTGACGGTTCAGACCTCGATGTTTACTTCGTTGAAGCTGACTGGGCTCTCAAGTACATCAATGACGACAGCAAGACACTTGCTCTTGATAAGCTCGGTCTTACAGATGCTGATTTCCCGAACATCTATTCTTATACAGATGATATCGGTAAGGATTCAAAAGGCGTTCGTAAGGGTATTTCATGGCAGGCAGCAGCAGGCGGTTTCGCATACAGAGCTGACCTTGCTGAAGAATATCTCGGCGTAACATCTCCTGAAGATATGCAGAAGCAGGTTGGTGACTGGGACAAGTTCGTTACAGCTGCTCAGACAGTAAGCGAAAAGTCAAGCGGTTCAGTTGCTCTTGCTGACTCACTCGGTGGTATGTGGCAGGCATATGCTTGCAGCCGTAAAACTCCTTGGGTTGTTGATGGCGTTCTTAAGGTTGATGACTTCTGTAAGACATTTGCTGATACAGCTAAAACTCTCTGGGATGTTAATGGTGTTGCACACGATGACCAGTGGGCTGATGAGTGGACAGCTAACGGTGCTAACGGAAGCACAATGGGTTACTTTGTATCTACATGGGGCTTCGGTGCATTCTTCCTCAAGGCAGGCGGCTCTGACAACTCTGATGCAAACAACCTTATCGAGGGCGAACAGTATGGTAAGTGGGCTCTCTGTGAAGGTCCTACACCTTTCTACTGGGGCGGTACATGGATTGTTGTTAATCCTGCTACAAACAACGGTAACGAGGCTCGTGACTTTATCCTTTCTGCTACATCAGACGAGGCTGCTATGACAGACTTCGCTAAGAACAAGCCTGAATACGTAAACAACAAGAAGGTTATGGACGACCTTATCGCTGCTGATACAGTGTTCAACGAGTTCGTTCAGGGCAACTTCAAGGATAACCAGAACTTCTATGCTACACTTGCTGATGTTGCTAAGCAGATTGACTTCAACAACCTTATCACTCCTTATGACGCAACTGTTAAGGCAGACTTCCTTGAGGCTGTTAAGGACGAATACTGCAAGGCTGGTTCTTCATGGGAAGATACAGTTACTGCATTTGAAGACAAGGTTCTTGAGCATATTCAGGACGTTACTGTTGAATAATTCGGCTCTGCCTGAATTTTCGTCACAACAACTAAAAATATTCATACCTGTGGAGTGCTTTTGTACTCCATAGGTGTATATTTATTTATGAACTTAATACCGTTCAACAATAAAATTCCGAGAGGGTGTGTGTAATGGCATCAGCTGCACAGAGACGTATCAAATCAATCAGCTATGCAAAATATGGCTACATCTTTATTTTGCCGTTTTTTCTTGTTTATTTCTTTTTCCAATTATGGCCGCTTATCAACACATTCATTGTCAGCTTCCATGGCAATGGAAACGATATAGATAATTTTGTAGGTCTTGCAAACTATAAAGTTCTTTTATTCGGCGGTGACAGACGTGAAGACGTAATTCACGACAAGTTTGTCCAGTCACTTGGCAATACTATAATTCTTTGGATAGGCAACTTCGTTCCCCAGATTGCCCTTTCACTTTCATGTGCTGTATTCTTTACAGAAGCAAATCTTAAAATTCCGGGCAAGGAATTTTTCAAGATTGTTATGTATCTCCCGAATATTATCACAGCAGCATCTGTAGCAGTTCTCTTCCTTCAGCTCTGCGGACAGTCTGAATCAACACCGGGTGCTCTCAACCTTTTGCTCAGCAAAATCGGTATCGTTGACTATAATTCAGCATCACAGAAATATGATGTTATTGAATTTATCGAAGGTACAACTCAGTCACGTGTTGTTGTAATGTTTATCCAGACATGGCTCTGGTTCGGAAACACAATGATTATGCTTATGTCTGGTATTCAGGGTATCAATCCATCACTCTTTGAGGCTGCAAGTATCGATGGTGCAACTTCCGGTCAGGTATTCAGAAAGATTACTCTTCCGCTTCTCGCACCTATCATGTCATATACATTGGTTACATCAATGATTGGTGGTCTCCAGATGTTCGATATTCCTTTCCTTTTCCATAAAGGCACAAGCGTTAAGGAAAGCCTTAAAACAATTGCTGTACTTATTTATGAATATTTCCACGCTCAGGAAAGTGAAAATAAAATGGGATATGCCGGTGCAGCTTCCGTTCTTCTTTTCTTTATCACTCTTGTTCTTGGCTGTATCGCATTCTATATGTCCCGTGATAAAGATGCAATTGCTAAGAAAAAGCAGAGAAAGAAGATGGCTAAACAGCTTAAAATGGAAAGTAAACAGTTTGGAGGTTTTTCAATATGAGTAAAATGAAATCAGTTTATGGAGAACCAAAGGACGGCTACTCAAAAAGTCTCAGAACAAAGTCCATTATCCTTACTGTATGGTTCATTATTCTTACAATAATCTGTCTGTTGCCTATTTATATTCTTCTTATAAATGCTACACGTTCACATACAGATATTTCAACATCAGTAAGCTTTATTCCGGGTTCAAATCTGGGAAATAACTTTAAAGCAATGACAGCAGACCCGAACTTCAAGCTTTCTTACAGTGCACTTGCGGGTTATAAAAACAGTTTAATCATTACAGTATGTTCAACAATACTTACAGTATTCTTCTCAGCACTTACAGCATACGGTATGCACGTTTATGACTTCAAACTCAAGGAGATTTCTTATACAATCGTTCTCCTTGTAATGATGATTCCTATGCAGGTAACATCTGCCGGTTTCGTAAGCTTTATGGCTGACCTCGGTCTTACAAATACATACTGGCCGCTTATCATTCCGGCTGTTGCAGCTCCTTCCGTTGTATACTTCATGCGTTCATATATGCAGTCATCATTCTCAATGGCGATTGTTGAAGCAGCACGTATCGACGGATGTAGCGAGTTCAGAACATTCGTTTCAATCGCTATTCCTATGATGAAGCCCGCTATTGCTGTACAGGCAATTTTCGCATTCATCGCAAGCTGGAACAACTTCTATACACCTAACATGATTCTTATCAGTGTAAAGCTCAAGCAGAAAACTCTCCCGATGATGGTATCTGCTCTTCAGGCTTCTGATAAAATCGCAAACTACGGTGCTGTTTACCTTGCAATCGCACTCAGTATCGTACCAATTATCATTGCTTATGTATTCCTTTCAAAGTTCATTATCGCAGGCGTTGCTCTCGGTGGTGTAAAGGAATAATAAAAAATTTCAAAAAAATTACGGCGTACTTCGGTACGCTGTTTTTTTTGCATAAAAATCTTTTTCAGTGAATATTATTTATTGAAAGGAGAATTTGAAATGCAGGAATGTACAAGCTATAAGATTATCGCTGATTATATGCCTGAAAAAATCAGAAAGGCAATGCTGAACATCAGCAGAAATGAACAGGAAAAAATAAGTGAGATACGACTTTTCAGCGGACGAGCTGTCGCATATATTTATCCTGATAAATCCGTATATTTAACTGATTCGGGACTTACGGCGAATTTCAGAAATACGTCTGTAGTCATTGCCGATTCCGATGACATTGCAAGAACTGTCGATTCAATTTCACATTATTCACTTCACAGTTGCACAAGAGAACTGAAGCAAGGATTTTTTGTTCTGAAAAACGGCATAAGGGTCGGAATTTCGGGAATATACTCTGCAAATGGAGTAATCACAGATATAACAGGATTGAATTTCCGTGTGTCAAGAAACATTTCAGGAAGTGCAGATGATATTTTTAATCTTATTTCTGCCAGAAATTCAGGAGTTCTTATCTGTGGAAGCGTTAACTCAGGCAAAACCACTATTCTACGTGACCTCTGCCGTCTTGTCGGAAACAGAAAAAAAGTAACTCTTGTGGACGAGCGTAATGAAATTTCTTATGTACATAACGGAACTTCCGCAAATGATGTCGGGGCATTGACTAATATCCTTGTAGGCTGTTCTCGTGCGGACGGAATTATTTCTGCTGTGCGTACTCTTTCGCCTGACTATATTTTCTGTGACGAGATTTCAACCGATGCGGATTCTGAGGCTATATTAAACGGAATCGGCTGTGGAGTGAGTTTCTGTGCAACGATTCATGCAGGAAACTTTGATGATTTGATAAAGCGTCCCATTGCAGAAAAAATCATAGGTGCATTTGATTATGCTGTTTTTCTGAAAGGTGCGTCAAAACCGTCCGAAATTGCCGGAATAAGGAGACTTTGATATGATATTCAGAATTTTTTCAGCTCTTATACTTACATCAATCGGCGGAATAATCGGATTCTCCATGGCTGACAGGCTTCGGGAATCACGCAGAATATGTGAGGAAATTGGCTATCTTTTTCAGCAGACTGCTTTCTTTATTGCTTACAGGCAGGACGATGTTTATACAATATGTCGGAATCTTAAATCAGACCCTGAGTTAAAACATCTTACTTTTCTGAAAAATCTTCCCGACTGCTATAATACTGGTGAGGACTTCCGCAGATTGTGGACTGATGCACTTGAATCACAGAAGAATATCAACGTGGAAGAATCGGAAATTCTTGTGCATTTCGGCTGCATACTGGGAAAAAGTGATGCTCAAAGTCAGGCAGAATCAATTTCGGGACTTCAAAAAGAACTGAGCAGGATTACAGAAATCCGCACAGAAAATCTGTTGAAAAAAGGTCGGCTTTACAGAAGTGCAGGACTTCTTTTTGGCGTAATGGCTGGAATACTTGTGATTTAAGGGTGAGGTAATGGATATTGATTTGATTTTTAAAATTGCGGGAACTGGTATAATCGTCGCTGTACTGAATCTTGTATTGAAGCGTGCGGAACGTGAAGAGCAGGCAATGATGACAACATTGGCAGGATTAATTGTCGTCCTTGTAATAATTGTCGAGGAAATAGGCGGACTTTTTGAGACTGTAAAGACGGTGTTCGGCTTATGGTAGACAGAAGTATTGCAACGGCTGTTTTCTGTGTATGTGCCGCAATCCTTGCGGTACTTCTACGACAGCACTGCCGTGAACAGTCGATGATGATTGCACTTGCCGCCTGTACTGCTGTTATCGGTGGATTTATAGCTATTTTCAGTCCTGTTGTAACTGAAATAAGCAGTATTTTTTCAAATGCGGGAATTTCTGACAGTTATCTTTCACTGATTTTCAAGGCAACCGCAATATGCATGATAACTCAGATAACGTGCGAAATATGCAGAGACAGCGGAGAATCTGCAATTGCATCGGCGGCTGAAATATGGGGACGTGGTGCTGTGACATTTATCAGTCTGCCTCTTGTCAAGGCACTTTTGGAACAGATTAACGGAATTTTTTAAGGTGGATTTATGAAAAGAACAGTCGTGATTTTTATTTCAATATTTCTGGTTTTTCTCCGCAATTAACCGAAAGCGGCCTTTTCGTAAATCTCGGAAACTACCTTTTAATAAATTTCAGAAGAACAGAAAA
>JAIDNR010000258.1 GCA_029063695.1 Ruminococcus sp. | reverse complement strand
TGGTTGTTGTGGACGTTGTTGTCATTGTAGTTGGTTTTGCTGTAGTTGTTGTTGTGGACGTTGTTGTTGTCGTAGTCGGTTTTGTTGTAGTTGTTGTAGTAGATGTTGTTGTTGTCGTAGTCGGTTTTGCTGTAGTTGTTGTAGAAGTGGTTGTTGGCTTTGTTGCTATTTCAACCTCAAATTCATCTTCCATAAGTGTATTCTGATAAACATACTTAAGTGAATCTTCTACAACTTCGATTTGAACATCAACGGTGTTTCCGTCAATATCCGTTGCGGATATTGCACCAATATCCAGTGATTCCTCGCCGTCAAAGAGAGGCTTGGAATCGGATATATAAATATTCAGACAATTTGTCTCAGCATGATAGCGGTATTCTGAAATTTTGATGTCATTTTCAGAGTTAAACTCAAAAGAAATATCAGCATCGACATCAGAATCAACTTTCAGACTCAATTGAACAGCAGTGATTCCGTCTGTTTCCTCATTATCGGCAATCAACAGTACATTGCCGGCTTTATCAATCTTAATATTGCTAGTTGCTTCAGTAACACCGCTGTTAAGTGAAAGAATAACGCCGAGTGACAATGCTGTTGCGGTAAATGCACCCATTAAAATCTTTTTTAACATAACTTACTCCTTTTCAGTTATTTATTACCATTCAATGTAATAGCTGGAAGTTTATCCTTAGCAGGAACTTCTTCAAACAGTGAATCACTGACTAAACGCTGTCCCTCATTTGTAAGGGCATTGTTTACTCTGTACAGCTCAACACGTACCATTTCAGGAATTTTATCCATATCTTCCATATCTTCAGGCTCAATCCAGTAAATCCATGTACCGTCTGAAACGTCTGTGATATTGCTTCCATCAGGTACATCTGCTAAAATAATCTGCTGAGATTTAACGTTATTATCAGCGTCTAAGCCGCCAACAATATTGCCGTTTTTGTCGTACAGGATAACTACGTTGTAAGCAGGATTACCCTTATAAGAACCTGTGAATATGAGTGAATCCTTTGGAATAACATCGTCCGACTTGTCACCGTATTTGTAGTCCTCGCCTAAAATACCTATTACTGCTGCCGCTTCTTCATCTGTTCTGCGGAAATCAACGTTATCGCCTGTTACGCCAAGAACATCAAGCTCTGCAATTGAAACGGTCTTGCCGCTCTGCTCAAGAAGCACAAGCTTAACTGCTGTTGCAGAATATGTGCTGATGTACTTGTTGTCATCATTTGCGAAGTAAACCGTTTCGCTTCCTTTGAAAGTACCCTTTGCCGTAAGAATCCATTCATCGTCTGTCATTACATAAACTTCGTAATCTCCGACAGATTCTCCGTCGCCTACGGTGTACTTCATTCCGGTAGTGGTAATAGTCTTGTTGAAGTCGATAACGATTTCAGCCTTATCGCTGCCTACCTTAGGAGCATAAATCGTATTCAAATCATTATCAACAGCCAACTCTGCCGGATTGCTCTTTGTCTGTTCGCATGGCATTTCATCTGTAGCTTCATTGACAGTAGCCTCTGCTGTAAGACCGTTAGTGCTGATACTCCAGTTGGATTTATCCAGACTGCCATCATGTTCAATCTTAACCATTTTTGTCTCATATACTGCTGAACGATAGAGATACTGGTCGATAAGTGTAACTTTATAGAATACAGCACGGTTGTTCATAGTTGTAACTGTATCTGTAAATGTGGAGCCTGTTGCGAAGCCTACGGGAATTTCCTCTGTTTTTCCGCCGGATATTGTGCAACGAATTATTTCATAGCCGAGTATATCGCTTGCAGGAATAATATCAGAAGGTGTAATCTTAAGCTCAACCTTATTTGCTGCCTTGCCAATAGCAACAGAAACGTTGTCAATAGCAGAAACCAAGCTTACAGTTGTTGTAACGGGAGCGGTTGTTGTTGTGGAATTCGATGTAGCTGTTTCATTGTTAACAGCAGCAGTTGTTGTTGAAGTTTCCTTTGCGGAATCTTCAGATTTTGTGGAAACTGGTGTTTCCTTTGGAGCTAAAACGCTTCCCTTGCCATTAAGTGCGTAAACACGGGAGTCATCATTTGCATAGAAGATAGCTCTTGTTTCCTTTTCAAACTGTGATGCATATGCAAGTGTAGTCTCATCAGGAGTTTTACCCCAACGTACGAAGAACTCAAGAACGTTTTTCTCTGCTGCTGCACAAGCAAGACGCATAAGATTCTGGTCGGTATTACTGCCGAGAGTTAATTCCACACCATTAGGAGCAGGAGCTGCCTTTGTATTTCTTGAATATGTGTCTACTCTTGCATAGAAAAGATTATTAAGCTGTTCCGTATAATCGGAGTAAGTCTTGTAATTCAAGCCCTTGTCATAAGCAAGATGGAGCTGCCAGTACATACCAAGCTGAGTTGCAATATTTGAACAATCTCCCTTTGTACCGGAGGTTACCTTGCTATAAATGTTATCATACTGGAAACGCATACCAGCATTTGTGTCCTTTGCCTGAGCAAGCTGTGAAAAATAGTTGTTTGTGATTTCTGCTACTGCATAAGTACCCTGATTTATACAGTGACCTATTTCATGGGCAATACCCCAGCCGAAATAATTTCCGCTGACATATTTTCCGTCATCGTCTGTAACTACTGAATTACAGTTAACCATACCTTTGGTTTCGGGCCATTCAATTCCGATATGATTGCCCGAAGCATACATGAAAGCACCTGAGAACATACGCTGATAACGTATATTAAGATGTCCCTTAGGAACCTGATTCAGTTCAGCCGGTGCGGATTCGTTCAGACCCTTATGCTGATAGAAGAGATACATCATATCTTCCATTGCTTTCATTGACTGAAGAACAGTTTCAGCACGTTCTTCGGCAGTGCCTTTTCCTGCACCTGCTAGAATCTGCTGAGCCGGAAGTGAAAACATCATTGTATCAAGCATAATATCAGATGCTCCAAGAATACAGTTTTTGCTGTCATAGTCATAATCTATATTCTTGTTGCCTGAACCTTTGTGAGTTTCATTATGGAGTGACTCCATCTTCGGAACGTATTCGTCTAATTTATTTATATATTCGACTGTTCTTTCCAGACGTTCATCTTCATCAGTTACTTTATACAGGTCAAGGAAAGGAACTTCCGAACCACCAGTTACACGTACTGAGTATCTTTCACTTGCATTGTCTGCACCCTGATACTGAATATACAAAGCACCGCCGGATTCAAAACCAGCAATTGAACTTTTAGATAATTTAAATGTATTTGCTCCGACTTTAAGATTAGCTCCATCTAAAGTAACACCGCCGGATTCGGAATGATACTGTGTAACAATAAGGCGTAAATCTGTGCCATCGCCGGTTTTCTTTTTGTCGCTTCCGACATAAATTGTTACTTCTTCTCCGGTACCAATAGAGACACCAAGAGGCTGCCATGCGTTCAGTCCTGAGAATCCACGTCCTGTATCCTTTGTAGTGATGCCCTTATGTACTTCTATCGGACTGCTGATTGATTCAGCATTCAGAATTTTTTCTGCTGTTTCAAGTTCACGGAGTAAAGCATCTGTGTTAGGATTGATTTCTCCGAATTCATCGGGAGTGTTTACTTTTTCACGCAGACGTTCTATAGTTCTGTGATTAACATTATCTTTCAGAACCGTATGCAAATCATCTACATATAAGTCCATGATTTCGTTCATGAGGTCATCACAATAATAGAAGTAGGTTTCCGAAACAGTAATAGGTGATGCCAGATAACGAGCAAGAGAAATCTGAATTTTACTTGCTGTTATTGCTTCTGGGAACTTGAGAATGTAATAAGGTCTGCCCTGTGAATCGGTTTTTCTTGAAGAGAGATTAGCATAAGCGTCATTAAGTTGATATACTAAATTGCCGTCTGAATCCCAACATCTTACGTTTGTATAGTCAATACTTGTTGTTGTAAGTATGCCAATGGTATCTATTGTATAGTCCTGATCCAAAGTATATGTCAGACCATTGTTTCCTATACCGTTGAATCCGCCGTCGTCCCATGTATTCTTTGAGTAATATGAATCCTTATCGCCGTCAACAGCACCCCATGCAGTATTTTCCAAACCTTCATCAAGTTCGCTGTCTACCATTTCACCGCCGTATCTTGTAACAGAAACAATATGTGATTTTCCAGGGACTCCGTTTTCATCACGGTTAATCAGATTGTATCTCTGCATATCGGCAAGATTCAAATCAATTGTTTTTGCTGAACAGTGAATTGATTCAGGACTTTCGCCAAGTTCATTAACACCTACAACGTATACTTCATATTCTGTGAGGTCTTCTAATCCCTCGATAGTATAGCTGTTGCTTGTAATATCAGAAATTTCGGTATATTCTTCATCGCTGTTTCTTACTTTATAGAAAACATTATAGGACTGTGTATCGTCCATATTTGCCCATGAGACTTTTATTCCTCTATAAATTCCCGAAGCACTTACATTGTCGGGTTTATCAGGACGTTTAGTCGCTTGCGGAGTAACCTCAATGAAATCGCAGTAACCACTTTTCCATGTTCCGTTTACCGACTGTACACTTACTTTATAAGTCGTATAATTCTTGATATCATCTTTACCGAATGTTGAAACCGAAATTGAATTTGATTCTGACATAAATGTTTCAGTTTTTCCACCTTGTTCAATTTTGATTTCATAGCCTGTTACATTCACACAGGGGTCCCAGTTCAGTTGGAATTTTTCACTTCCTGCCGTTGCTTTAAGATTTAACGGAATATCCATTTCAGGCTCAGGAATACGGCTTTCCATTCCGTTTACAAATTCAACTTTGCTGATTTCAGCAAGATTATTATTATTCTGCATTGCTGTGATAGTTAATGTGACTTTCTTGACTGCAATCTGATTTCCGAGATGAAGCTTAATACTGCCGTTTTCGTCAACCTCCGCATAAACATCACTTTCTTTGAGCAGATAGTGAACGTCGGATTTTACAGGAACAGAAACCGTATGCTCTGTACCGTCGTCATCAGTATATGTGACATCAATATAGGCTTCGTCTACAGGATTATCGCTGCCTGTCTCGAAAGTAATGCCGTCAATCAAAGAAGCTTCGCCGTCTTTCAGCAAGTCAAATCCTATAGATATGGGATTTTCTTCGGAGATTTCACCGCTTTTCGCAGGGAACAGAGCGATTTCCTCATCGCCGCTCAGCATTTTTCCGATATCGCCTTCTATAATTGTGCCTTCCAAAGACTCTACCTGAATAACCGCAGGTGAAATAAATTCTTCGATTGCCGCTGTAATATCTTTGTCTTCATTATAAGTTTTTGAGAAGAAAGACAGGTCAAGCAAATTGGTTTCATTGTCATAATTAAGATCGGTTGTAAAATCTTCCGATACGGATTCGCCGTCAATAGCATCTATCAGGATATTTTTATCCTCATCGTCAATATTGCCGTCGCCGTTAATATCACCGATCATAAGAACACCTGGGTGAAGCTCGCCTACTTCGTAGGTATATCCCTTACAGAAACCGGCGGTCAGTTTTAAGGAATACATTTTTTGAGCTACGGTTATGTTCTGACTAAAAGAGGCAAAGCCGGGAGCAGTTACAGTAAGAGTATATTCGCCGTCAGCAAGCTCCTCAAAGCTGAATTTACCCTCAGTTAAATTATCAGAACTTATAATACCGTTCTGAGAGTAACCATCATCGTTGCTTAATGTCAGCGTGAAATCAATATTATTATCAATCATTAAAGCTAATCCGATTGTAACATCGACTCTGCCCACAGCGTCATACGATTGTTCATCGTCATTTTCTTCTTGCAAATTATCAACATTAAGTTCCATTATATCGAGTGAATCTGCCGACAGAACGTTAATATTGTCACTGTCAAGGAGAACAGATTCGCTATTATCCAGCGATTCACCGATATCAGAAAGAACCGCTCCGGCACTGATTGCCTGCGAAAAACTGCATATCATAGATAATGCCAATAAGAAAGCGGTTGTTCTTTTAAGGCTTCGTTTTCTCGTAGTATCATTCATAGTGATTAATCCTTTCTGATTCCGACAAAGCTTATCATGACAAGAACGGCTGCTTATATTTTTATTAAAACAAAAAACAACTGTAATCTTATCCGAGACACAGCTGCTTACAAAAAACAATCATATAAATTATTATCTGCAACTGGCTGTCATACCGTTTATGGTTTAGACCCTCAAGCTTTGCGTCCCCATTTTTCAATAAGTTTGCCAAAATATTAATTTGTAAC
>JAIDNR010000257.1 GCA_029063695.1 Ruminococcus sp. | reverse complement strand
TTATTGTATTTTTTAGACATTTTATTTCAGTTCTATAATGGTAACGCCGTCTTCACCCTCTCCGTAAACACCGAGACGGAAATTCCTTACAGACGGGTGTTCTTTGAGACGTTTATGAACCGCAGAACGAAGTGCTCCCGTACCCTTTCCATGAATGACAGATACAATTGAAATATTTGACATAACAGCCCTGTCGATGAAAGCATCCAGTTGATATACGCCGTCAATGCAGTCACAGCCACGAATATCAAGTTCCATTTTTCCACGTCTCTCAACTTTAACAGCAACCCTGCCCTGCTTTCTGCCTAATTTCTTAACGGACCTGCTTTCAACAGTATTTTTTGATTCCTCTAATCTCAGACGTGAAATATTCATCTTTGTTTTCATAGAACCTATCTGCACAAAAACAAAGTCACTGCCGTCGGGTTCACCTGAAATAATGCCTTTTCGCTGTAAATCAATAATATAGACAGTATCGCCACGCTTCAGTTTTCTTGGAAGCACATATCCCTCATTGCTGTCACTTCCGCTTACGGGATTTGCTATATCGTACATATTATTAAAGCTCTGCTTTGATTTTGATTTAATTCCCGAAACGTTTGTACTGAAATCCTTTTTATCTTTTTCCTTACGAAGTTTTTCAAGTTCATCAAGAAGTTCATTTGATTCGGCTTTAGTCTGTTCGATTATAGTCATAGCCTGCAAACGTGCCTTTTCGAGTTCATCAGCTTTGAATTTCTCCATATTCTCACGTTCGGTGCGGAGATATTCTTCATGTTCAGCGGCTTCTCTGCGAAGCTGTAAAGCCTTTTCTTTTTCACGCTCAAGCTCAATTCTTGCGGATTCAAGCTTGCCTATAACTTCTTCAAGACGTGTATTTGCATCGTCAACATGGGACTTTGCCTCAGCAATAATATCCAAAGGCATTCCCAGACTTTCGGAAATTGCAAAAGCATTCGATTTTCCGGGAGAACCGACAATAAGCCTATAAGTCGGTCGGAGTGTTTCAATATCAAATTCACATGATGCGTTCTGCACATTCGGTGTATCAATCGCAAAGACTTTAAGTTCCTGATAATGCGTTGTAACCATCAGTCTCGCATCGTTTTGAATAAGTCTGCTAATTATTGAAACTGCAAGAGCCGCACCCTCCACAGGGTCAGTACCAGAACCCAGCTCATCAAGCAGAACAAGGGATTTTTCGTCCGCTGTGCTGAGAATTTCAATAACTTTATTTGTATGAGAAGAAAAAGTAGAAAGATTCTGCTCAATACTCTGGCTGTCTCCGATGTCCACAAGAATATGTTCAAATATTGATATTGTACTGCCGTCCGATACTGGAATAAGCAGACCGCACATTGTCATAGCAGAAAGAAGTCCTGCTGTTTTGAGTGCAACAGTCTTTCCGCCTGTGTTAGGACCTGTAATTATAAGAGCTTGATATTCGTCGCCGATTGATAAATCTATCGGAACTGCTTTTTTCAAGTCAAGAAGCGGGTGACGTGCTTTTTTTAGATTAATTACACCATCATCTGTTATTTTCGGCATGGAACATTTTAATTTTGCCGCAAGATTTGACTTTGCAAAGTATAAATTCAGTTCAGTGCATATTTTGTAATTTTCGCAGAGAATATCGGCATATTCACCTGTTTCCTGACAGAGTTCACGGATAATACGCTCTATTTCTTCCTGTTCCCTGCCCTGTAAGATACGTATATCATTGTTAGCTTCAACTACCGCCATAGGTTCAATGAAGATAGTCTGTCCCGTTGCTGACGTATCGTGAATAAGTCCGCTTATCTGTCCTCTGTGTTCAGATTTTACAGGCAGTACAAATCTGCCGTCCCTGATAGTAACACTGGTTTCCTGCAAATACTGCTGAGTAGTCTTGTTTTTAACCATTTTATCAAGAGTTTCACGCAGATTCATTTCAGCACGATTAATTTTACGTCTTATTGCCGCAAGTTCAGGACTTGCCGCATCTGAAATCTCTGTTTCTGAAATTATTGAACGGTCTAATTTTTCAAGCAGCCAGTCATTTGGTGAAAGACGTGAAAACATATAATCAAGTTCTGTTTCGATATTCTCACAACTACTGTACCATTTTGCAAGTCCGCTGATTTGTCGGAGCATGACTGCAATATCCATAAGGTCACGCAGAGAAAGTACAGCTCCCGTCTTTGCACGTTTTGCAGATACCGAAACATCCTTGAAATTGGAAAAAGGCGGAGTGCCGAACTGAATTGACAGAGCAAGAGCCTGATTTGCCTTGATATTCTCACGGCGAACCTCTGCCAAATCATATACCGGACGGATTGCAAGTGCCATACGCTTTGTTTCGTCATTTGAACACAGTTCCGCCAGCATTTCAAGTATTTTGTCGAGTTCTAAAGTTTTAAGATATTTATTCATATTTTTTTACCATTAAAGTGATTTATAAAAATCAAGTGTGTTAAATTTTTTTTCAAGATGTGATATGATATAGCTTTCGGAAAAAGCTGAAAGCCGTTCAAGAGTATTATCTGATACACGGAAATTGAAAAGTCTGTCAAAATCCGAAAGAACAATATGACGAATTGCCGAAAGCACAGGCAGTTTCAGTTTAAAACTATATTCATCAGGTGAATTACAGCAGTCCGTACATAAAAATCCGCCGCTTTTGACTGAAAAGTATATTTCATCGGGTTCAAAGTTACCGCACACACGACAGCCGATAACATCGGGCATAAATCCGATTTCGGACATGAGACGGATTTCAAATATACTTTTGAGAAGCAGTTCACTCCGCAGATTCTTTTCAAGATAATGAAGCGTATTAAGAAAAAGTCTTGAAACATTTTCACTGTCAGTAAGTTCGGGAGTACAGGAACGTACAATATCCGCAAAATAGCTTGCAAGTGAAATTGCAGAAAGTGAATTTCTCAGCCCGTAAAAAATATGTATAGGCTCTACACTGTTGATATAGAGCCTGTTTTTTTTCTGTTCAAAGCAGAAACGTGAGTAAGCAAAAAGCTGTGTTGATGCTGATAATTTACCATTGATTTTTCTTGCACCTCTGACAGGAAGTTCCATTACTCCTCTGTCTATGGTAAGAACATCTATAAATTTATCCTGTTCGCCGAATGAACGTTCTTTCAGGACAATTCCCTCAATTATTGTCATTGCATGAATCCCTCTTGCTGATATATTCAAGATAATCGTCAATACTTCCGCTTTCGGCGAATCTGTTCCAGAGTTGTTCAGTATCCATTTCAGACCTCCGCAGAAATTATGTATATATTATCTGTAAATCACAGAAAAATATATATGTTATATTCTGCCGTGAACTATTGTTCTGAAAGTCCAAAACTTCTGATAAGCCCTTCACGGTTTCGCCAGTCCTCTTTAACTTTAACCCAGCATTTCAGATTGACTTTAATCTGAAAAAATTCTTCAAGTTCAATACGTGCGGCGGTAGATGCTTTTTTGAGCATAGCTCCGCCCTTGCCGATAATAATACCCTTATGTGAATCACGTTCACAGTATATAACGGCTGAAATATCAAGAATCTCCTTATCTTCACGTTCAGTCATCTGCTCAACGCCGACAGCTATTCCATGCGGTACCTCATCTTTGAGAAGTTCAAGGAGCTTTTCACGAATCATTTCACCTGCCAGAACCTTTTCGGGCTGGTCGGTAATCATATCATCGGGAAAATAGTGTACAGAATCTTCAGCAAGTGAAGTTATTTCATCAATCACAATATCAATACCATTGTTTTCAGTTACGCTGACAGGGATTACTGCCTGAAAATCAGCCTTTGATGATATTTCTGTGATACAGAGTGCGAGTTCCTCTTTTTTGATTAAATCAATTTTATTAATTACAAGAATAATGGGCATTCTTGATTTATTAAGTGATTTCAGCAGATTTATTTCCTGTTCATTGATTTTTTTAGTGCAGTCCTGAACGAAAATGACAGCATCAATATCACTTACAGATTCCCTGACAGTATTGAGCATATGTTCACTGAGTTTATTTACAGGCTTATGAAGTCCGGGTGTATCAAAGAAAACAAGCTGAACATCATCAATGTTACGGATTCCCGTAATTCTTGTACGTGTAGTCTGTGGCTTGCTGCTGACAGATGCTATTTTTTCGCCTACTATTGCATTGAGCAGAGACGATTTTCCTGCATTTGTACGACCTGCAATTGTTACAAAAGCTGTTCTTGACATTAATCATTATCTCCCTGATTCACAAAAGTCATATCTCTGGAAATACCGAGTTTTTCAAGCACTGATTCCTCTTTTTCACGCATTATACGCTGGTCGAGCTGACTTGTTTCGTGGTCGTAACCGAGAAGATGAAGCATTGAATGAACGGTAAGAAAACCGATTTCACGCTCCAGAGAATGACCATAATTCTGAGCCTGTTTTACTGCTGTTTCAAGTGAAATGACAATATCTCCAAGCTGTACTGCATTTGTTTCAGGATTTATTTCCACAGTTCCGTCCTCGCTTGTAAGCGGAAAAGAAAGAACATCGGTAACACAATCCTTATCCCTGTAGATTTTGTTAAGTTCCTTGATTTCGGAGTTTTTTACAAATGAAACGCTGACTTCTGCATCTTTACCGAAATTTTCCGTAGTAAGAACAGCCTGACAGCATCTTCTTATAAGAAGTCTGATTCCGACGGGAATTTTTACCTCCATCTGATTGTTTTTTACATATACTTTTAATTTAGGCATGATTTTTTCTCCCTTCGTTAAATTTTTCGTAAGCCTTTATAATATCCTGTACGAGTTTATGACGCACAACATCTTTTTCTGTGAATCTGTGAATATCTATATCATCAATTCCCTTGAGTATCTTCACAGCTTCAACAAGTCCGGATTTTTTGATATCGGGCAGGTCAATCTGTGTAATATCGCCTGTTATGACCATTCTGCTTTCATTGCCGAGACGAGTAAGAAACATTTTTATCTGTTCAGACGTTGTATTCTGAGCCTCATCGAGAATAATAAAAGCCTCATCAAGAGTGCGTCCCCTCATATAAGCGAGCGGTGCAACTTCTATAATGCCTTTCTCCATATACTGTGCAAATCTGTCTGCACCGAACATATCAAAAAGAGCATCGTAAAGCGGACGAAGATAAGGGTCAACTTTATCCTGCATATCACCCGGAAGAAATCCGAGTTTTTCACCTGCTTCAACAGCAGGTCTTGTTAAAATAATTTTTTTGACTTTGCGTTCTCTGAATGCCTTTACAGCCATTGCAACAGCAAGATAAGTCTTTCCCGTACCAGCAGGACCGATTCCGAGAACTATAGTATTATTTTTTATTGCATCAAGATAATGTTTCTGACCTACAGTTTGAGGACGGACAATTTTTCCCGATGAAGTAAGACAGATACCGTCTCCATCAAGCTCTGTAAGCTGTTCTTCTACTCCTTCAGCAACCATAGAAGTTACATATCTGACCGTCTGACCACTTAGAGGCTGACCGTTGCTGCTCATTTTGATAAGAGCCTCAACAGCTTTTGAAGCAGCCGAAACCGACAGTTCGCTGCCGATAATCTTAACTCCGTCCCTTACCACAACTTTTACATTATACTGTTTTTCAATCTGTCTTATATTACTGTCAAGCTGTCCGAAAAGTATTGATAAATCGTATCCGTTGTCAATTTCAAGGATGTTTTCTGTCATTAATCAACTCTCCTTATAATCTGGGAATTTTCCTGCATTTGCAAGTGATGCATTGGAATATTCCTCAATTCCTGTTACTTCTTTTACTACATTAATATAATTCGGAAAAAATATTTCCTGTTCTGCATTTTCAAGTTCCAGTTCCAGTATAGCCCACTTGTCCGAAAACGGATATATATCAAGCTCAAACAATTGTTCTCTGTACTCAAAGCAAATACGGGATTTTTCAATCGGAGTATAATCAGCTCTTTTTTCGAAAAGAAGATGTTTATATTCTTCTTTACTAATCTCATACTCCGTTTCATCGCGTATTACAGCAGAATAGAATATTTTTTCAGTGTAGAAATATCTTGTAATGTTATCTTCAACAATGCGTCGGACTCTACGCTGCGAACCATTACTGCCGTTTTCTAGATAAATCTGCAAAATATCAATCTTTCTTTTCGGATTCAGACAATTGAAATCCGGAAATTTTACAAGAAATTTTCTTTCAATTTCAAGATTTTCTGCCATTTTATTA
>JAIDNR010000256.1 GCA_029063695.1 Ruminococcus sp. | reverse complement strand
ATTTCAAGATGTTCATTTCTTTTAATGGGATTATCGCCCGATAAATCACGAATCATTTCTGCATATGCTTTAAGCATTGTCAATGGTGTACGCAAATCATGAGAAACATTTGCAATCAAATCTCTCTGCATAGTATCAACTCTTGAAAGTTCTTTTTCAGCATAAGTAAGCGTATCGGCAAGCTGTTTTGCCTCTAAATATCCTCTGCCGTCAAATTCCGTCTTGAAATTGCCCTTTGCAAGACTTTCTGCCGCAACTGTTATTCTGTCAATGGGTTTTGCAATACGTTTTGAAACAAAAAGTGATATTATAAATGCAAAAAAAATCAAAAGAAATGTTATAACTATAAGCTGTCGTTTGATAATATTAACTGTTGAACCTACAGGCACAAGTGCTGTATTTACAAAGAGATAGCCTTTGGGATTGTCTCTGTTTCCCAATGCACAGCCGAAAAGCACTGTCGAATAATTATTATGCGGGTCGGGAACTTTCAACCATATTGGTTCATTATCATTATCAATAATCTTTTTCTGATAATAATATGTACTGTTTCCCTTACCGTGAATAAGGCAGTCAACAGATGCTTCTTCTGTATAAAGTGACCTGCCGTATTTATTGACAACTTCAATGCAAAGGTCATTTTCAACTGCTATTCTGTCAATCCTTTTATTAAATTCCGATGAACTGTCAATTTCAAATGAACTTATAATTTCAGCAGCAGCCTTGTCAACATCATGGATTTTCGACTGAGTATAGAACTTTTCAAGGAACAGCGTCTGACAAAGCCAAAATATTACAAATACTATTATTGTATATCCCATAAAATACAGCCATATGTTGAATTTCAGCGGAATATGATTCATAGCACTGTTTATTTTTTTAATTAGCTTCAAATTTATATCCCATTCCTCTCAGAGTGACAATAAACTTCCTGTACTCGCCCAAACTGTTGCGGAGCATCTTTATATGAGTATCAACAGTTCTGTCATCGCCAAAAAAGTCATATCCCCATACCTCTTCAAGAAGCTGGTCACGTGAAAGTGCAATATTCTTGTTGTGTACAAGAAAAAACAGTAGGTCATATTCTTTTGGAGTCATTGCCGCTTTTTCACCGTTGACATAAACTTCTCTTCCCGAAACATCAACTTCCAGACCTTCAAATGAATACTTGTCCTGTTTCGGAATTTCCGGCTTGACCTGATTTCTTTTTATTACCACTTTTACTCTCGCCATAAGTTCTTTTGGAGAAAACGGCTTAACAACATAGTCGTCAATACCGATTTCAAATCCGAAAAGCTTATCGTATTCTTCACCTCTTGCAGAAAGCATGATAACAGGAATATTTTTTGTCTTGCGTATTTCCTTGCAGGCGGAATAACCGTCAAGTCTCGGCATCATAACGTCCATGATAATAAGGTCATAATCATTTTCATGACAGAGATTTACAGCTTCCATGCCGTTTTCCGCCTCTGTTACTTCATAACCCTCAAATTCAGCATACTCACGTACAACCTTGCGGATATTCACTTCATCATCTACTATTAAAATATGTGCCATAGAATTATACCTCCATGATTTTATTTTATTCTATTATAACATAATAAACCACAAAAGTGTATACCTTGTGAAATTTTGTTGTAAATTTAAAATAATTTTATAAAAAATGTTGTGATTCTGTAAAAAAGTGATTGACTTTTTCAGTAATATTTGCTATAATATATTTATTGAATGTTTAAATTTATTTCAAAGAAAAATCAGAAAGGAGGATTTGCTTTGAAGTATGGAAATATTCTTGTAACAGCTTTGATTATATGCATATGTACAGCACTTGTTGTTGTTTTTGCTTTTCTGAGACCCGAACAGGCTCTCATTATTGTGATTGTCTATCTTTCAACAATTATTATCATGTCAATTCTCATGTATATTATTGAAAAAATCTACACGAAGCACAAAACGTCAGTTGATACGGAGGACTTCATAAAAGTTACTGAAAATCTGGGCATTGAGTTTATTCTCTGGACTGATGACTATACATTCATTAATTTCAATAAGCGTCTCCGTGATGAACTTGGTCTCAGTGAAAATTTTGACCCGCAAGAAGCATTAAAAATGTCATTTGGTCTTGATAACCTCAGTGAAGAGAGCATCAAGCACGTTATCAGCAGTATTGCTCATGAAGCAACGTTCAGGAATCCTTCAAACAAAGCTGTAAGCATTGCATGGAGTACTTCTGTTGTTAAAAAAATCAAGAAGAAAAAAACACTCTATGTAAGTACAGGATTCAATCTTACTGAAATCAAGAAAATGAAAGTGAATCTTGCAAGTGCAAATGACTTTTTCAATGCTTCAATGGAACTTGCCGAAATCGGCGTTGTTATGAGTACTGACCGAAAAAAGTATGCCGCTTCATCTGAAACGGTACGAATGTTCGGACTTAAAAGCAACAGCATTGATATAAATTCTTTGCGAAATCTTATTCACCCTAATGACTGTATGCAGTTTGATACTGCTATAAAAGAAAGAAACGGCGAGACAAGTGAAGTGAGAAATCTTGAACTCCGCATAAGACCAGTTGACAAAACAACATACCGCTGGTATTCATTCAGATATAAGTCAATTAAGGCGACTGATAATACACTTCCGCTTTTTGGCGGTGCAATTATTGATATTACACAGGAACGTGAAAAAGATATTCTTATAGAACGCCTTGCCTATATTGATGAAGTCACGGAAATCGCCAACAGAAATAAGCTCATGGATATTGGTCAGGAAACTTATGAATGCTGCCGTCTGCTTGACTGCTCTTACTGGATTCTTGTTTTTGACATTGACAGATTTCACATAATCAATGATACCTGCGGATATACTAACGGCAACTATATTCTTAAAAATTTTGCTCATATTCTCTATAAGTTTGTAACTCCGGGAGGAATTGCCGCAAGAATAAGTGGTGACAACTTTGCCCTTATCCTGAAAAATTACGGCGACGATGAACTTCCCGTTCGTACAGCAAAATCAATTCAGGAAGAATTTGCTAAGCTTGCTGTCGGTGAATTTAATTCAATCAATCTGAGCTGTTCGGCAGGATTTTCAAAAATGCCTGAGGACGGTAATTCATTCCTTGATATTCTTGAACACGCTGAATTTGCACTCAAATCCGTCAGCGGTCAGAACAGCACAATCTGTGGATATGAACCAAGTATGCACGATTCAATTATCGGCAACACCGAACTGGAAAAAGCTCTTGCACTTGCGATTGACAATAATGAACTCCAGTTATTCTATCAGCCGAAAATTGACCTCAAAACAAAGAAAATCATGGGTGTTGAAGCTCTTATACGCTGGATTAAGCCAGATGGTACTATTATCACTCCCAATGTATTTGTACCGATTGCCGAAAGTTCTCATCTGATAGGTAAAATCAGTGAATTTGTGTTGAACGAAGGCTGTCATCAGAATATTCTGTGGCAGAAAATGGGCTACCCAAATATTGTTATGTCAATTAACTTTACGTCAACAGACTTCTATCAGGCTGATTTGAATGAAAAAGTGTTTGAAGCTCTTGCAAAATCAGGTCTTGACCCCAAATGGCTGGAAGTTGAACTTACCGAAACTCTTGCACTTAGTGATGTTGACTATGCTAT
>JAIDNR010000255.1 GCA_029063695.1 Ruminococcus sp. | reverse complement strand
GTTATATATGTTTACTTATTAATAAAAAATTGTGCATATTGACGAAAATCACAAAAAATAAACGCCTATTCACCGTTTCAATGTAAAAAATGTGTTATAAAAGAAATTTTTTTCAATAAAGTATTGACATTTTATGAATGAAGTGCTATACTATAATTATGAAAAGGGGAGAGGACAGGGAAAGAGTCCACCCCATATAGTGCGAATGCACAAAAATTTTATAAAGGAGGGTTTTCATTATGAAAACTACAAAGAAGGGTTTTACCCTTATTGAGCTCATCGTTGTTATCGCTATCATCGGTGTTCTCGCAGCTATTCTCGTACCTACAATGCTCGGCTATGTAAAGAAGTCAAAGATTTCTTCTGCTAACTCAGCAGCTGCTTCTGTTTACAAGGCTATCAACTCAGCTCTTACAGAACTTGATGAAGAGGGTATCGACGTAGGCGGTCTCTGGATTCTTACATGGGACGGTCACAAGTGGGGAACTACAGCTGATACTGTTACTCTTAGTACAGGTGATGTTGGTAATCTCGGTCATGAAGACCAGCTCGGTACAGACAAGAAGTTTGACAGAAAGGTTTCCAACTTCTTCGAGGATATTTCAAAGGTTAGGGCTGGTCAGGCTGCTATCAAAGGTGGTTCATGCGTAGCACTTGCTATTGCTACTGATACAACATATACAGGCACATACCCGGCAGGTATTGTTACAACCGATTCATATGAGCTTTATGAGGACAATACTAAGACCGCACTTCAGGACGCTATTGCTGTAGCTTCAGGTGAAGTAACAGTTGGTGAACTTACAGAATTTAAAGAAAAGAAAGTTTCAGCTAAAGCTTATACAATAACAAATGCAGATTTTAATTGCTTGCGTACTGGTGCAAAGGATAAGAAAGCTTCAGATTATTCAAAGACAGAAAAGAAGTAATAATTCGATTTAAAAATTTGTTAAAACTCTCTCCTCGGAGAGAGTTTTTTTATGGAGAAAAACTATGAAAATTGATAAGATAACGCCATATATTGCAGCAGGAATTGTGGGTGCAGGAGTTACTTTCGGCTTGTGCTGGTATTTTATGGATTTAAGTCGCAAAGATATTATAGAGGCAGGACAGGAATTTTCTGTAATCAAGGAGTGTGAGAACTTTCTTGACGAAAATACAGAAACAAAAAAAGACGGCAATGCACGTATAGCTGCTATAAATGCATATTTACAGTCAATCGGCGATAAGTATACACTTTATTATAAAGATGAAGAAAATGATGTGAAATTTCAGACTGATTATATAAATTCATCGGGAACAGCCGAGGCAAGCGGATTTCAGGTTGATATTTCTGAGGACGGAAATATCCTGCTTACAGAAGTAAAAAAAGGTTTTTCCGCCGATAATCAGGGATTGAAAAAAGACGATATAATCACACATATCGACGGTGTAAGCATTTCAGAACATGGCTATGAGAATTATGCAAATAAAATTCTCGGCAAGGACGGAACTAAAGTCAATCTTACAATAAACCGTAACGGCGAAATTTTTGATATTGAATTTACACGTTCTCACCATTATATTAATGACTGCGAATATGAACGTATCGGGAATGTACAATATATAAGAATAAGATATATTGACCGTTTTATGCAGGGACAGCTTGACCAAGCTCTCAGAGATGCCGATGATACCAATAAGATAATTTTTGATATGCGTAATTGCCCCGGCGGTGAAACATATACTGTTGTAACAATTGCGGCACAACTGAGCGGAAGTGCAAAGGTGGACAAATATTTTAATAACGGATATACAGAAAACTGTTTTGAAGAATATGACGCACGATGTGCAGGAAAAGAAATTGTTCTGCTTGTTAACGAAAACACGGCAAGTGCCGCCGAAATCTTTACGGCTGTTATGAAACAGAATCTTGATGTTACTATAGTCGGCACTAATACTTTCGGTAAGGGAATTTTTCAGGAGTTCAAAGAACTCAGCGACGGTGCTCAGCTGCGGTATACGGCAGGTTATTTCACCGTCGGCGACTGGGAATGCTGGCAGGGTGTCGGTATTGCTCCCGATATTGAAGTCGAAATGGATAGTGCACTGATAGGTACGGAAGATGATGTTCAGCTCGCAAAAGCCCTCGAAATTCTTGAATAATGCACAAAAATGTATGAGAAAAATTGGACAGAATTTCTAAGCGGATATTGTTGACAAATTGTTAATAATTTGCTATAATATATGTAAGTCCAGATTCAGGAGGGGTTTTATGAGAAAAAAGGGTTTTACGCTCATTGAGCTGATTATAGTAATCGCAATTATCGGAATACTGGCAGGCGTTCTGATTCCGTCATGGAGCTATTATATGCAGAGAGCAAGAACGAGAAGTCAGAATCTTAAAGCAAAAACGGTTCTTAATGCCGCCCAGACTGTTGTAACTGATATGAAATTTGCCGAAAGACGTTATATGAATGATTTCTTTGCAGCTACCACAGATTCAGATAAGAAAAAAGCGGCAGCTTATCTTTACGGCGATTTCGAGAAAGACAGTACAGGTACAACCATTATAGGCACGGAGACGGAATTCTGCTTCTACTGGAACGGAACTCAGGGTGTTCGCTTGAATACAAGCGATTACACAAATTATGCCGTGAATGAAATATCGGGCGATAATACTGCTCACAAAACACTGGCTTTCAACACTTGGAATGCGAAAATAGCCAAAGCTATCAACAAAGTTGTCGACGAAGATGAACTTGTTTACAAGATTTATGTCAAGGATTATAAAGTCGTTTCGGTTGTCTGTGCACGTTCAGATAATGACAGATATATGGGTACTTATCCGCTTACTCTTGATGAACTCGATGAAAAGGGTACTCACGACGTTGACAATATAAGAGAAAATAGGATACTTGCGGCTGAAATGTCATGGTTCGACCTTGATGAATCAAATGACAAGACTATTACCTCATAATAAAACTATATGTGACGATTGATAAAGCACAGTTTTCGGGCTGTGCTTTTATTATTTGTCATATTTATAGTTAAAAGCACTAAAAAACGATAAATTTATACATCATTTTTTTACTTGACAAAAGCAAAAAGGTATGATATAATAATAAAGCTGTCGGAGATTTCTATTATACACATCTCCGAGACCACGAGACTAAGTCCCATATACTTTAACG
>JAIDNR010000254.1 GCA_029063695.1 Ruminococcus sp. | reverse complement strand
GTCAAAGACGGACAGCGTGAACTTGATGAAATCAAGCGAAAAGTAAACGAAGAGAAAACAAAAAATGAAACGCTTAAAGCTGAAAACTTTGAACTTCAAAAACAAAAAGAACTTACAGAATTGGAAATTGTAAAAAACAGCAAAGTGCCGCCGCCTCCCCCAAGACCTTTTAATGAAAAACCAACTTCGCCTTATGGAGTTTCACGAGAACAGTTTATAAAAAATAGTGTCAGTTCCGATCTGAAATTATTTGAAAGAAAACGGCAGGAAAAGGAAGTCGGAGAAACATATGACAAAGGAATGGAAATTTACGAAAAACAAAAACAACTGTGGGATAAATGGGAAAGTGATAACGTTGATTACAACGAAAAATATGGCGTGATAATTAAAGCAAAACAGGCATTGGAACGTCAGGAAATTGTAGATAAGCTGCAGAAACAGCGTCAAGATGAAATCAATAATGAATCAGCTTCTTTGAAACGTGATAAAAAGAATTTTATGGGAATGGTCGCACAAAAAGTCAAAGAAGAAGTGCAGAAATTAGAAATCTACGATAAAGTTATGTCGGTCGGAAACGAATGGAAAAGCCGATATGAACGTATTTTTCAAAAGCCATATTCGCCGGAGCAAAGGTCTGAACCTGATAAAAATAAAAGTAACTTTGAACGTTAAGAAAGGATTTATTTTATGGAAAATATAACACTATTAAGACAAAATCAGACGGTCATTATTGAGCAGAAAAGGGACAAGCGCAACGCAGTTCAAAAGAGGGTGCGACATTACGATAACACGTATGTTACAACGCTTTCAACTGAAAGCAGCGTTGATACGGCAGAATGGACTGTACGATATTTTCTTGAATCCGTACTTGGTTATGATTACGATAATTTGCAGCTTGTATGCGATGATATGACAGGCTACTGGACGTTTAAATTTACCACATACCAGTTTGTAACGGCAGAATACATAGAGGTTTCGCTAAATATAGAAGATATTGTAATTTTTTGCAAAAAGGAGAAAAATAATGTATGAAAACATTTTATAAGACAACAAGCGACAATATCAAAGTCACAATACACATACCCGAAAATGTTCCTGAACACGTTATACAGGAAAAAATCAACTATATTTATGACGTTTTAAAACCAAAGAGTACGGAACAGAATTTGCAACCGACCACTTGATTTTATGTGCCAACTGTGGTATAATGCCTGATGAATGGTTGTCCACATTGGCTCTTTACAGGAGTTGATTTGAATGGATAAATTTACAGCAATTTATGTACGCCGTTCCGTAAGCGATGCAGACAAGGGTAATAATTCACTTTCTATTGCTTCGCAAAAGGACGACTGCATAAAATACATAACCGCACGTTACCGTGACAGTGATTATAAGATTTACTGTGATGACGGTAAATCGGGAAAGGACATTGAACATCGGCCTGCTTTTCAGCAGATGATATGCGATGTAAAAGACGGTCTGATTGAACGCATTGTAATCAAGAAGTATGACCGTTTCAGTCGCAATATACGAGAATTTCTTAATATTGCGTATGAACTCGAAAAATTTGATGTCAGCGTTATATCTATTGCTGAGCAGTTTGAAACGGAAACAAAGGAAGGCAGAATGATGCGAAATAATCTGCTGAGTTTTGCCGAGTTTGAACGTGAAACAATAGCTGCACGTGTAGCTGATGCTTACAACACAAAGGCAAGGGAAACAGGCTTTTATCAGGGTGGTAAGATGTATTACGGATATGTTAGCAGCCGTCAGACCATTAATGGCAAGGAAGGTTCGGTTCTTGTCCCTTCTCCGCAAGCCTATTCAGTCACAAAGGCATATGAAATTTATGCTGAACCTAACACATCGTTGTTAAATGTTATTGAATACTTTCAGAAAAACGGTGTTGATACAGGTGTGATGCGTAAGGGTAAAAAGAGCAATTTAGATCGCGCACACCTTTCAAGACTTTTGGAAAGTCCGCTGTATGTCAAAGCAGATGCCGAGGTCTATCGTTACTTATCTGCAAAAGGCGTTGAAACGCTTGATGATATATCAGCTTATGACGGCATACACGGCTTATTCTTGCATGGCAGGTTTGGCGGTAATGGTAAGATGTTCGTAAAGGTTGGCTATCACGAAGGGCTTGTAGAGCCGTCTGTGTGGCTTGCAGTGCAAGACAAAAAGACCCACAATGAAAAGATACCACGTCATAAAGGAGCGGCATATACATGGCTTGGTGGGCTTGTAAAGTGCGCTCACTGCGGATATGCGCTTTGTATACAGCATCGCTCAAACGCTGACGGTTCAAAGGAATGGCTGTCATATAGAGACAGAGGAGCATATACGGCTAACGGTTGTATTAAGAAAACTCTTAAGATACGTCCGCATAATGTTGAAGATGCTGTTTTAGAAGCTATGAAAGAACATCTCAGGGACTTTGAGATAGCTAAAAAAGAAAGACAGCAGCCATCGGCAGAAGTCGCCGAATTGATACGTGAAGTCACAAAAATCAGCATAGACATAGAATCACTGATGGACAAGCTTGCAGATGCAGACGATGTACTTTTTTCATACATACAGGATAGAATTAAAGTGTTACACTCCAAAAAGAACGAGTGTGAACAAAGATTGCGTTCTCTTAACCGCCGTCAGCGCGAAGTCGATATTACGCCGCTTTCTGAACCTTTAAGCCGTTGGGAAGAACTCACGGTTGACGAAAAAAACACTGTAGCAGTTAAGATTATCGAGGTCGTCAAAGTTTCCGATGAAACAGGAATTGAAATCATTTTTCAATTTTGATTTTTAATATGTACATAGTAGCAATGGGCGTTCCAGTGGCGAAAACCACACCCTTACCGCCAGTTTTTTCATCAAGATATTGACATTTGAGGAACAGATCAAGAGCTTTCTGAGAAGCAGAATTTGAAATTCCTGCAATGTTTGTAAGTTTTGTAAACATCAATTATGGACGATTTCCAAACAGCCTTATTTCTATACAAAAGAATATAGGCAAAAAGTGCGATACCTCACGCTTGTACGCAAGGTATCGCACTTATAAATCTCTTTTCAGAAGCTCTATTCAATTTACATCTGCTAAGTTCACTATCTTCTTGCCCTGTTTCTCAGCATACTGTATCGTTTTATAAGCGAGTCCGCTTTAATGCTTAATACTG
>JAIDNR010000253.1 GCA_029063695.1 Ruminococcus sp. | reverse complement strand
AGTTTCACAGGATTTCACACTTTCCGACGATAAAAGAACAATTACTTTCACGTCCGGCAATTCACCTGTTGTTTTCACAAGAATACCGTCGGGAAACTACATTCTCCATGAAGTTTCTGCTCCTGTAGGATATGTTGTATCAGAAAATGCAAGTGTTCATGTATCACAAAATGATTCTATTTCTATCGAGTTTACAAATACTCCTACTGCTGTTACTTTTACTAAATTTGCACAGAATGTTGATGGTACATCATCAGTTTTCAGCGGTGCAGTATTGGAACTCAGATACATCGGAAACGCTTCTTTTGACAATATCAGAAGCTCTGGTAAACTTGATATAAATTCATCTAACAAGACAATTTCATGGACTTCATCGGAATCAGATACAGTAATATCCGGACTTCCTGACGGTTCATACGAACTTGATGAAATTTACACTCCGGACGGTTTTGTTTCTGCCGAAACCATTACTTTTGATATAAATAACGGTGAAGTCATTAATGCTGTGAATACTTTCGGTGAAGTTATTGATAATCACATAAAAATATATAACAAGAAATTTCAGCCGAAAACTGTTTTTCAGAATGAGTATATAACTATTTATGATTCCGCAACCAAGCAGAATCAGTTCATCACTCACGGACTGGGTGTACTGGCTCCAACTGAATGTATTGTAACAGAAAACGCCAACGGAAAATGGGAACTTTCCATTACTCATCCTTTTGACAGTGACAACAAGTATCAGTATATCAGAGAAAATAACATAATTAAAGCTTTTGGACAGCTTTTCGTTTTAAAAACCGTTGCTTATTCAAGTGGTGAAAAAAATGAAGTCACAGGAAAAGCGGAACATATATTTTATCAGCAGAATGACTGGTGGATTTTTCCCGATTCTGAAAAGATATTATTTGTACCAAATAATTCGGTTCTTAATCTTCTTGATAATATTGATGCTTTTTCTGCTAAAAATATTGCACCAAATCAGACACACTATGATTTCATCTGGGATTCCGATATGACAATTCCTGAAAGTTATCCTCTGAGAGTATTTCCAAACAGTGAAGGTGCTTCTCCTGTAAGTGTTATCATGGATTCAGGTGGTATTCTTGATATTACAAGCGGTGAATTATACCGTGATAACTTCTATTTTTCGATAAGAAAACGTATGGAAAATTCAAATGACAATGCTTTTGAAATACGCATAGGAAACAATCTCAGGGGTATCAGACGTAATATAGATATAACAACGGTCTGCACTTTTTTCAAGGGCTATGACAACTACGGAAACTGGTTTGCTGTTTCGTGGTCTGATGAATCGGTAGGTTCAGTCGGAATGCCTCACAGTGTTATCAGGTCAAAAAAATTTTCATACACATTTGACGATGAAAGTATGAGCGATTTTGACAAAGCTGATACAGCAGCTAAACTTCTTGAAGCTGATACAATGCTTTTCTTTGAACAGAACTGCAAACCATTGATTTCTTATGAGGTTGATTTGGAAGATGTACAGCATAATCCTGATTTTGCGGAGTTTAACAACAAGCCTGATTACAGGGTCGGTAACATCGGCGTATTATACGACGAACGATTGAATCAAAAAATTACATTAAAAATAACAAAAACTATAAAAGATGCAATTACAGGTAAGACAACATCTGTGATTTTTGGTGATAACAGGAGTTTCACAAACAATCATGGATACAATTCTGCTGTTATCGGATTTACACCTGTTATACGGTCAAAAAGTTTTCAGATTACTGATTCATCAGGTGCTTTTGTTTATGATTCAGAAAATAACGCTATTGTTCAAGAGGTTACTTATGAGTAAAAAATTCAACAGACTTGTCGAGGAAATAAATCCTCTTCTTGATAAAATCGATAATGATTACAGTAAAGATGAAATTGACAGTTTGCTTGCCGCTATAAATCAAAGTATAGCAGCAATTTCAGAACGTGTTTCCATACTTGAAAATCAAAATACAGAAGGTGGTGAGGACTAATGAATAGCACAATTATAGTCGCTCTCATTTCACTTGTTGGTACACTTGCAGGCTCGCTCAGCGGTATTCTGGTAAGCTCCAAACTGACAAACTACCGCATAGAACAACTCGAAAAAAAGGTGGATAAGCATAATAATTTTGCCGAAAAAATACCGATTCTTACGGCAAGAATTGATATGATGAATGAACGCATAGAGGAGCTTGAACATGAAAGAACGCATTGCTAAACTGATTGATGTGAAGTCCGTTGTAACGCTGTTTCTGACGGCTGTTTTCGGTATTCAGACCCTAAAAGGACAGGTTTCCACAGAACAGTTTCAGACGATTTTTACAACCGTTATTGCATTTTATTTCGGTACTCAGTACGCCAAAAAGGAGTGAAATCATGATTATAAAATCAAAAACTTTCCTCAGCAACACGGTAAAAAGCGGTCAGAAAAGCCGTGTTATAGCTGAGATATATGTTGATACACCATCGGAACTGCCAGCATACAACAGCAATCCCGACTTCGATATTGTGCAAGGCTCGATAGCTTATGCAGTGAAGTCAGGAAAAATTTATGTTATGGGTAGCGACGGACAGTGGTATGATGATTTAGGTATACCAGTAGAGGAGTGATATGATGAATTTTAGTGATGTACTTCTTGCAAAGCAGCTTGCAGGTAAAAACAGTGGCGGAAATGCCGATTTATCGGAATATTACACGAAATCTCAGACTGATAGCCTGATTTCTGGAAAAGTCGATAAAGTTACAGGCAAGGGACTTTCGACCAACGACTTCACAGCAGATGATAAGAGCAAACTTGACGGTCTTAGTAATTATGATGATATAGAGATAAAGACGGAGATTGCGGAAACGGCTGAACAATCGGCATTAAATCGCAGTACTTTGGGTTATCAGAGGAAGAATCTGCTGGAGAACCTTGCGGTTGGAAAGACTCTTAATGGGTTGGCTTTCACTGTGAAT
>JAIDNR010000252.1 GCA_029063695.1 Ruminococcus sp. | reverse complement strand
GTCATACCATATCCCTGTGCAATCGGAATGCCAAAACTGTGATATGCCTCCGCAAGCTTCGGATTGAGATAAGCTCCGCCACTGTATATTCCTCTCAGCTTTCCGCCGAATACTGCCTTTGCAACTAAATTAATATCAAGTGACGGGTCAGCTTCGACAGCAGATTTGATTTTTCTGTAGATAGTTTCTGCAATCATAGGCACAAGAAGTATAATCGTCGGCTGGAAAAATTTGAGATTCTGTGCGATGTGCATCATTGAGTCATTTACACATACTGTTGTACCATATCTGAGAGAAAGCAGAATATCACAGGTGAAACAGTATACATGATGAATCGGCAATACAGAAAGCAATACGTCATCGGGATTAGTTTCATTATCCTGACACATTGTATTGTCAATGAAATTGCTGTGAAGGAGCATAACACCCTTGCTCAGCCCTGTTGTACCTGATGTGAAAAGTATAGCCGCAAGACTGTCAGGTGCAATAGGTTTCCATTCCATAGGCTCATATGATTCAAGAATCTGTGCAAGACTTGTTTCTCCGTCAAGTTCCTGCAATGAAACGAATGTTTTTACCTGAGGACAGCTTTTTCTTACTGCCTCAAGCATGGACGAAAATTTCTTGTCAAAGAAGAAGATTTCCGAATCCGAACGTCTGAGATGGTCACATAAATCGGCTTCTTTCATCTGAGCGTCAAGCGGAACTATAACATTTCCGCTGCATGAAGTACCGAAATACGCAGTAAGATATGCACTTGATGTTGCACCAATCAATGCGGCATGAATTGTCTTTCCCTGTGACTTCTCAGTAACGAAATTTCCCACTCTCTTTGCTCTTTCGCAAAGCTGACTGAATGAAGTCTCAATAACATTCTTGCCGTTTTTTTCTTTAAGAAATGCCTTATCGCCGTAAAGTTCAGCGGATTTTGCAAGCAAATCCTGTAAAGTCTTTATATTTTCTCTAGTCATAATATTTTACCTCAGTTTTTAAGTTTCTCAATATATGCGATAGCTTCTCCGACTGTTGTAAGTGAAAGAACATCTTCTTCTTCAACGGCGATTTCAAAAGTCTCCTCAACTTCGCCCAGAAAACTCATGAAGTCATAGGAATTGAACTTCAAATCCTCGATAAAACGTGCATCAGGAGTTATTGCACTCTCCTCAACGTCCACATAGTTCATAATGATTTCTTTAATCTGCTCCAACATAATAATAACCTCCATTTATTTTATTAACTTATATCATATCAAGAATTTCGCCGATAGTTCTGCTGCTGTTTTCGATACCTCTGAAAAGAACACGGCAGAGATAGTAATAGAAGTATTCCATTTCATAATCGGTTACAGCAGCTTTCTGATACTCAAAATTGAAGTTCAGACCGTTATCTTCAACACGGTGCATTACAGTGAGATAAAGCGGCTGTGCTGCAACGCCGTTTGTATACCACATACTCTTATAAGGAATATCAGGTATATCATCACTCGTCTGTTTCATTGACATAGGCTGATAAGTCAGGCTGAGACTTTCATAAGTCATGCCCTGTGTATTCCAGTGATTAGCCGACATCATCATCTGTGCAACTGAATCATAATTAGCATGACGGAAGATTGCATTCTGCTTCTCCTGATACATTTTAAGACCTTCAATGAAAGTCATATCGGGGTTCATGACAGTACGGATAGGGAAGAAGTGTATTCTTGTACCGCCCGAACGCTTTTCAAGAAGAGTTCCACGTCTTGCAACGCAGGTTCTTACTGAAACGTCCTCCTCATTGTTATTGAACTTTGAAAGAACTGTTCTGAGACCCATAAGAAGCAGACAGACAACGGGTATATGATTTTCCTCGCAGAATTTCAGCAGACGGTCTGATGGTTCTTTTTCAAGCTGAAAGACGGAAATTGAAGCCCGTGTATCTGTTTTCTTATTGCTTGCCGCCCTTAAATTCGGATTTCCGGTCTCACGTCTCTGAGTGATGAGCTTGCCCATACCGTTGAAATCTGTATACATAGGCTCGCTCTCCGTTGTTATATCTCTCCAGAACTTTTCGTCTTTCTGTCTTGCGAGGGAATTGGCCTCATAATCAAGGTCTTTTTTAAGACATTTTATATATGACTGCATAGGCTTTGGATATTCCGTGCCATAACGTTTGTTGCAGTAAAGCTGAAGAACGTCCGAATAGAAAGTGATGATTGAACTTGAATCCATTGTCATGTGGTCAACCTTACTGTAAATTCCGTTGTAGCCGTTCGGGAGCTTTATCATCTTTATGAGGTTCATAGGCGAATTAAATCTCTCAAAAGGCACGGCAGTCCATTTACACATCTCCTCATTAGCATCTTCCTCATTCCAGTCCGAAAAATCAACAAGTTCGATGTCTCTGTCGTCAAACGGCACAAGATACTGATAAACGTCGCCGTTTTCGTCCTGCAAAAATCTGAGACGCATACTGTCAAGTCTGTTCGTAGCCTCTTTGATAGCCTGTTTAAGAAGATTGAAGTCCGTCTCCTGCTGAATATACAGACCTGTACCGATGTTCAGAAGCTGGTGGAAAGGACATGACATTCTTGAAAAATTATGAATACGCTGTGCAGCTGTCAGCGGATAAGTTTCAAGTTTTACGCCGTTTACAATAAATTCTTTCATTTTTTTCTCCTTATTCCTCAGGAATATATTTGTTTATAAATTCTGTTTCAGTACGCTCATAAAGTGCGTTGTCTTCGTATGCACTTGCACCGTGACCTGCATTATCAACAACAAGTATTTCTTTCGGTGCTTTGCAGGCAGAGTAGTTCTCATATACCATTTTCGTCGGAACAAAATTATCCTCTGCTCCGTGAATGAAAAGTACAGGGCATTTATTTGACTTCATAGCGGTTAGCGTTGAATAATCGTTGAATCCATAACCTGCTTTTTTTCTGCACATAGCTGAATTTATATTCATTATGGGAAATTCGGGAAGATGATAGTCACGTTTCAGAATATGTGCAAATACATCATGAGGAGAAGTGAATGCACAGTCACTTATGATAGCCTTGACATTATCAGGAAATTCAGGAAGTCCCGATGTCATAAGGACTGTTGTTGCTCCCATTGATGTTCCGTGCAGAAGTATTCTCACGTCAGCTCCGAAGCGACCGATAATATATTCAATCCATGAAATGCAGTCATATCTGTCAAGTATGCCGAATCCCACATAGTCTCCCTCACTGTCTCCGTGAGCTCTGTGGTCGGGCATTATAACATTGAATCCCTGATGATGAAAGAAATAGGCGTGTGATGCACCGTCCATTCCTTTACTTGTGTAGCCGTGTTCGATTACTGCAAATCTATCTGTTGGTTTTTCAGCGGGAAGATACCATGCATGAAGCTTTATACCGTCGTTTGCATGAATATATATTTCTTCAAGTTCCTGAGAGCGAACCCATTCCCCTCTCGAAGCAATGATTTTCTTGTATTCTTCCCATTTAGCCATATCAGCCATTTCATTCAGGTCAACCTGCACGCCGTCCTGACGTGGTATAGTCATATTGAAAAGCTTGTTTGCGGCATATACCGATATACCGCCTGCGACTGCGGCAGTCCCTGCAATTACTTCTATCAGAGAAAATTTCATTAACAAAAACACTCACTTTCTGAAATCTGACTTGCGGTCAATATCTGCTATTTTTATTTTTTGACCGTCGGTCAATTTCTTTGTTTTCTATATTC
>JAIDNR010000251.1 GCA_029063695.1 Ruminococcus sp. | reverse complement strand
TCAGAGAATGTTGGATGAATTTAACGAAAATTGATTTTGAGATTCAGCGGTATGAAAAGTACCGCTGAATTTTTATTTTCAAGCTTACGAAAGTCGTGAGTTTGAAAATGAAAAAATATTTGAAAACATTCAAAAGCAGCGTAAAATCGGGATAAACCGATGTCATCTTTTTGGTGGCACAGTTACATATTAGCACCCTAATTTTGATACAAAGTTAGGGTGCATTTTCATACCCTCAAAATGTTGATATTTCGTTGTTTTCGAGGAGATAAGAAAACGATAGCTTGGAAAACGGAGCATTTTAGCCCCGAAATAACGCTTTCAGTAGCAAATCCCTGCCAATAAAAAAACGATTACTTTGCTATCGTTTTTTTATTGGGATTTTCGTTAAGTAGGGGGTGCATTTTTGAGATGCTCACCATCCGGGCATAAAAAACGAGCCTGCGGAGTTGAAAAGGTCTCCACAGGCTTATTGTATGCTTGGTATTCAGTTGTATATGACGATGAGACTATATTCTAATCAACAAGAAGTCCTATTTTCTCCTCAAAGCTGAGATTTGAGTATGTTTCATTGTCTTTTAACTGGCAAGGTGTTACAATATAGAACCAACGGTTTCTTTTCTAAAAATAGCCATTTTTCATCACTTTTAAAATAAGTCAGCCATATTTTCTTGTGCCTGCTATCCTGATGCATCTGATGTCATCATAAATATAAGTATTCAGCGGACGGTCGTATGCATTGAAGGTGTGAGCCGCGATATACGGGACTCCGCTGCGAACATTGATAACAAGCAGACTGTGGTGGAATCTGCCATTTGCTCCGAGCTGTATAACATCACCTGCACGGACCTGACTGAGCGATACAGGTATGCCGAATGGTCCGACGCCTTTGTTATTTACAATGAGTTTATAGAAATACTCCACACTTGTCCACGCAGCCGCCCTGTCGTGAAGTGAATTATAATACCAGCCTGTGTCACGGGTATAGTTCATGACTGCTCCGCCTGCGTACTGACACTGGGACACGAAATTAGTGCAGTCTCCGCCGATATTTTCAAAGTTATAGTATGCCGGATTTGCCGATAATGCCCACTTTCGCGCATATTCTATCTCAGCCTTTATATTGAGCGGATATTCTTTCATATCATCTCCTCTGAACAGGTCTGATAATACCGCAGGCAATTTTCTCCCCTGCGTTGCCGCTTGGCTGAGTGGTGAAATCATCGGGACTTCCATGGATAATTACAGCTTTCCCTGTCACTTCATCAACTGTGAATCTGTTTGTGAGAAATACTGACACAGCCTTGCCTTTGTTGCCAAAAAGGGGCGGCATATCGCCCGTATGGAAAGGGTGTACGCAGTTCCCCTTATTCAGATGAGTTCCTGCGTCTGCAAACTTATCCTTGTCATTGCCTGTGCAGTTCTCGCCCTCATGTATGTGAAAGCCGAAAACCTCCTGACTGCACCTGTTTCCTGCATAAGGAAGTCCGCTCACATCGGCGTATACGAGCGTACCGTTTTTAGTAGAATAAAACCTTACAACTCCGTAAATATCGGGATATTCATTGCTTCCCGTCAGTACAGCCGCTGCCTGCGGCTGCCTTTGTATAAGTGAAACTCCGCTGCAATTCATTCTGTTCATAGTCTGATACCTCCCGAAATATCATATGACGATAAACAGTATTGCGTTCATTCAAACGGATCGGTGCTTTGCTTCTTCACCTCCATAGGATACAGCTGAAGCGTTTTTTTCACAGTGTCTGCCATACCGAGAAAAATTTCCTTAGCATTGTTAAATCCCTGCTCGTGAAGCTGTTTATCGAGCCACACTCGCTCGAATCCTGCCTTTTTAAGATTGACATCGTTGATGTGTCCGTCGAGGATAACGTTCACCATTATTTCCTCCTGTTCGGGTTAGGTTATTATGTGCAGTGGAATGTCAATTATTATCTGCGGCTTGAAAGAATAAGACAGCGCCGTTTACGCACACTATATCCGAGGTGATAACAATGGCAAAACAGGGTATGAAACGCTCAGACTATACTCATACAAAGCCGAAGAATGAACATTCTCCTGTTCCTGAAATACAGGGGAAAGCCAAGCACGGCAAATCTCATGTGAATCCCATTATCGCAGGCACCTCGGGAGCAGAGCAAAAGGTATGGCATAACAAGTCGTATTCTGAGGAAATTCCGATCACATCGGCATATCCCGCAATCGACAACGATCTCGCACGCGACAACATTGAAAACGATATTCCTGCCGCTGATTTGCAGGACATCTGACGGAGGCACTCTATGAACAACTTTGAAATGCCTGTCGGACTCGGAATGGCACTTGCTATGAATCCCGAAGCAATGGAAAAGTTCTCATCTCTGACAGAGCAGCAGAAATGGGAAGTAGTAAGCGGTACTCACGCAATACAGTCGCGAAAAGAAATGCAGCAGTATGTCCGTAATATAATCGAGGCATACTAAAACGAGGAGCAGCACATCGCTGCTCCTTTTTACGGTATATTGCAGGATTCTACCACTCGTTCAGCAGTGATATTGTCCTTCAACAATTCTATGGCGTTCCTGTGCTTTTCTTCTCCGAGCGTTGAAGCGCAAAGGTCTGAAATTACCGCACAATCCTGCACACTGTCATAGCATGAAAAAACAGTTGCAAGTACACAGCAGTCTGTATTAACTCCGCAGAAATACAGCTTATCGAAGCACTCATTTTTAATGAAATTTCTGAATTCAGAAGTCAGCCCCGAATATGTGGTCTTATCAAAAGTACGCATAACATAAGGGGTTAAATCTGAAACAAGTTCGGAGGCAAAAGTCCCTGACATACACTCTTTCCAGCCACCAAATCTGAAACAGGCTGTCTCAGAAGTATTGCAGTACCTTGTTGCAACAATACTGTCAAAGGTATTATGACAGAGGATAAATTCAGTTATTTTATGCGGAAGATGAGCTGTATTTTCATTTATAAAGCCATTCTGCAGGTCAACTATCACAAGACAACTCTTCATTTTTGTTACAGCTCCTCTGAAAGCATATTAGACGGCGGCAGACAAGTATTCCCCCTGCATACATAGAAGGTAGTGCGATCATTAAGCAGGGGGTACTTATTGTCAGCCTGAACGACAGTAGCATTTGCAAGAAACGGCAGATTCGATATATCAGGTGAACCTTTTGCTGAAATAACAACTCGCGGCGGCGGAACTTCATTCAGAAGCTTTACCAGCAGAAACATACAATGTCCAGAGGGATAGTCCTGTGACTGCACCGACATGAAATCGATCTGTTTTTTCGCACATTCTCGGTATTCTTCATTTTCTGTGAGCTGATACAGCCGTATAAGATCATATGCCATAATTGAGTTTCCGCTGGGGACAGCTCCGTCATGCAGCTCCTTCGGATTCATTAATAGCTCAGTAGTTTCGCACATATTGAAGCCGCCGTTTTGGTCAGAAAAGCATCTTACTGCCTCCTCACAGAGTTCTTCTGCTCTCGTAAGATATTTCCTGTCAAGCGTAGAATTGTACAGCTCAATAAGCGCGGCGATATAATAAGCGCAGTCCTCCAGAAATGCCGTATGAGAGCGTTTTCCGTCACGAAAGCTTGAATAAAGGCGCTCTCCGTCCGACATATTTCCCTCAATGAAACGCTGTGCATTTTCAGCCGAGCGCAGGTATTTCCCCTCGTGTGACACTCTGTAAAGC
>JAIDNR010000250.1 GCA_029063695.1 Ruminococcus sp. | reverse complement strand
GTAATAAGATACTACAATTATAACAAATATTTCATGAATTTGCAATAGTTTTTATAAAGAATCATATATTTTTCAAATATTAATGCCATAGCATTTATGAATTTATCATAGATACTATGGCTTTGTTTTTTAATCAACAGGAGGTCTGCTTACAGAATTTTCTGAAATTATGTATTCATAGTCAGTCGGCAGGTTTTCGGGAAACAACAGATATATTGTTTCGCTTTCCCCGACCGTGTAATTATCGCAGTATTCCATGTAAAACATATTTTTCATAATGTACAGAAAATCGCCTATGTGATTTTCCTTTAATTTCTGTACATCTTCGATTTCCTCGTCAGCAACAACAGGAGTACAAAATTCCTGATTTGCGCCTTTTTCACGAATTTCCAGAATCGAAAGAGGCGCACCGTTTTCGTCAATCCAATATTCGTTGTTTGTAATATCAAGCATAACCCACTTATCAAGAGTACTGTCCCACACTTCGTTTACAACATGGCAGTCTCCGTCATATCGTGAATTGGGCATAATCCAGACTTTACGGGAAAATATGCCCAGCGATAAACACATTTCATTTAAAATCTGCGCTTTTGCCCTGCAATTTATTCCACTGGACTTTTTATCCAGACTGTATTCAAGCAAAGATAAAGCCCCCATTTTAATATGATTATCATAGTTGCTTTTATGCTTGAGACGTGGAGAAAATTCGTCCATCAGACGCACAGCCTTTTCAAACTCCGAGCCGTCACCTGCTGTTTTTTCAAGATTATACTTTTCTTTCAGTACAGCATAATCATCATTCAAGAAATCGTATGTCAATTCAATGTCTTTTCCGTCCGAAAATTCAAGATTATTATACAGAATACCTGCTTCCATTATGTAAATTTCTTCAGTACTTTGCAGATAGCTGTCGTCGTCCCAAAATGCCTGATAAATGTTTATACCAATACTTGCAAGTAATGCAATGGATAATACAATATATAATAAACTTTTTTTCATTTTTTACCCTATAAGTCGTATGATTAACTATTTTACTAATGTAAAATAACCGAGAACGAGTATTCCGAGGACAATTCTGTACCAGCCGAACACCTTGAAATCATGCTTCTTGATGTAGTCCATAAGAAAGTTTATTACAAAAACCGATACAACAAATGCAGTAATCATACCGACTGCCAAAATACCGAGCTGTGTACCATCAAATCCGCCATCATATTTGACAAGTTTAAGCAGGCTTGCTCCGAACATTACAGGTACGGCAAGATAAAACGTGAACTCAGCCGCAACAGTCCTTGATACGCCGATAAGCAATGCACCGACAATTGTTGCTCCTGAACGTGATGTTCCCGGAAAAATTGCAGCTATCAATTGAAATGCACCTATAATCAATGCTGCTTTGTATGTAAGTTTATCAATTGTATTGACCTTTGACTTCTTGTTCTTGTTCCAGTTCTCTACTATAATAAATGCCACACCGAATGCTATAAGTGCAATTGCTATAATCCACGGCTTATAGAAAAGAGCCTCGAAAGTCTCGTCAAAAAGTACTCCGATTACAGCCGCAGGCAGACAGGCTATTATAACCTTGAACCACATCTGCATAATATCTTTTTTGACGTATGCACCGAAACCGTCTTTTTTCCATGGGTGCGGATTGTTTTCCTTTCCGAACGGGAAAAGCTTTTTCCAGAAGATTATCACTACCGCAATAATCGCACCAAGCTGAATCACAACATTGAACATACTTATGAAAGATTCATTTACTTCTGTATCGTTGCTGACTTTCAACTGCAAAAATTCATCAACAAGAATCAAATGCCCCGTACTGCTTACGGGCAGCCATTCTGTTATACCCTCGACAATACCGAGAATAAAAGACTTAATAAACTCCCAAATCATATCATTTTCCTTTCTTCTGTAAAACTGATTAATATTATACCATATTATCAATTATATGTCAAATAAATTTTTAAATAACTTTTTTGTTTTATCATGCAAACTTATTAAAAAAATTCTCTATTGACAAAATCAGTATAAAATGATATAATATAACCACTAACAAAATCGGTTTCCGGAATCTGAAAAATATGCAAATTAGTCAAAAATTTATTCAGAGGTATATAAAAAATGAAAGTTAATATTATAGGAGAGAATATTTCTCAGGAAGAAATAAACTCATATATCGCTTATGGCGAACAGAAATACAGCAACAAGGTTATAAGGGAAATGACCGTTCAGACTGATGGAGATTTCGTTGACCTTAAATTTGAATTTGCTGATGTTCCTTTTGACCGTGTAAGACGTATCACAGGTTATCTTGTCGGCACTCTCGACCGCTTCAATAACGGAAAACGTGCTGAAGAACATGACCGAGTGAAACACTCTGTATAAACCACTTATAAAGTCGCAAAAGACTTTGCAATACAAAATATTCCAAATATGGAGGTAATTATTATGGCTAAATATGTTTGTCCCGTTTGCGGATATGTCCATGAGGGCGATGAGGCTCCCGAAAAATGCCCGCAGTGCGGAGTTCCCGGTTCTAAGTTCATCAAGAAAGAAGAAAATGCAGGCGGTCTTGTTTTTGCTTGCGAACATGAAGTTGGAATCGCTAAATCTGTTACAGATTCTGAAATCATTGAGGGTCTCAATGCTAATTTCTCAGGCGAATGCACAGAAGTAGGTATGTATCTCGCTATGGCAAGAGTTGCTTTCAGAGAAGGCTATCCTGAAATCGGTCTTTACTGGGAAAAGGCTGCTTACGAAGAAGCTGAACACGCTGCTAAGTTCGCTGAACTTCTCGGTGACGTTGTTTCTTCTTCCACTAAGGAAAATCTCGAAAAGAGAGTTGCTGCCGAGCATGGTGCTACTGAGGGCAAGCTTGCACTTGCTAAAAGAGCTAAGGAACTCAACCTTGATGCTATTCATGATACAGTTCACGAAATGGCTAAGGACGAAGCTCGTCACGGCAAGGCTTTCGAGGGTCTTCTCAAGAGATACTTCGGTTAATCCGTTACATATTTTAAGGGACGCTTTTAAACGTCCCTTTTTTATTTGTAAAAAATAAAAAGCAGTTCTCTTATAGACAGAACTGCTTTTTGTGGTACGCCTGACAGGAGTCGAACCTGCGCACATGACGTCGGAGGTCACTGCTCTATCCACTGAGCTACAGGCGCATTTTCATGAAATGTATTCCAAAAAAACATACAATAATATTATTATAGCAGAAACTATTGAAATTTGCAAGTGTTTATGATATAATTATTTTAGAAAAATTTTTTGTGTGATAATTTTCACAACGGAGGTGCTATTTTGGAATACATATATATTATAGTTGCACAAACAGGAACAAAGCCTGCCAAATTTTTCAGATTTTTTACTAAAAAGCCTTACAATCATGTATCACTTTCAGGAAGTGCGGATTTATCTGAAATGTACAGTTTCTGCCGGACATACCGCCCTTTTCCGCTTCCTGCAACATTCAACAAAGAAATTGTCGGAAAAGGTACTTTAGGAAAATTCGGATATATTCCATGCGAAATATACCGCCTTAAAGTCACTCATCAACAAAAAGAAAGATATAATAAAATAATCAAGCATTTTGTTGAAAACAGAAAAATATACTCTTACAATCTTCTCGGACTTATCGCATGTCTCTTAGACACATCTGACGCTGCCGACGACGTAATAGGTGTAGAT
>JAIDNR010000025.1 GCA_029063695.1 Ruminococcus sp. | reverse complement strand
AGAAGTGTATAAGAGACATCGTTAGTATTGATTAACAACTTTATGAAATTTATTTCGTCTTTTCGGGCTTTTAAATTCACTTATACATGAAAGCTTTCAAAATCTGCCCGAAAGGAAGTGACTGACGTGATTACCAGTTCAGAAATGTACAGAGGTGGTGGAACTACGATTCTTAATATTTTTACTCAGAATGATACTTCAACAAAAGACGACGGAACAGTCAACAGACTTATTGAAACCTGCTCACAATCAAAAGAAAGCCTCAGTACACTTTACTGTATGTTCAAAAAAAGTGTATTTGCCGTTGCATTCAGCATTACATCAGACTATCATCTTTCTGAGGACTGCGTTGCCGAAACTTTTATACGGCTTACACAGGTCAGGAATTTCAATCCAACCAAAGGAGACGGCAGAGGTTTCATACACAAAGTTGCACGCAACGTTGCACTCGAAATGCGTCGGAGTCATTGTAAAGATATTGATAATGTATATATCTCAAACTATGGCGAATCAGACTGTACTATTGAAAGAAGTATTTTTTTAAATGAACTTCTTACTAATCTCAACGATAAGCAAAGACAAATTGTCGTTATGAGGTGCTGTAGTGAACTTTCATTCAAGGAAATTGCAAAAATTATGAAATGCCCCGAATCCACAGTAAAATCAAGATACAAAAAAGCAATATCCATATTACAGGAAAAGGCAGGTGCTGACAGTGAAAAATGAAAATAATCACGGGGTTGAAGAACTTCTGAAAAACAAAATGAATGAGCTTTCTGAATCTGTTGACTGCTTTGACAGAATTTCCGCAAGAGCCTTTCCCGAAGAAGATGAGGATTTTTCCGAAAGCGGATTCACCATAAGCGACCTTGAAAATGTAACGGGCAAAGCAAGAAGAATCAGAGTTGTAAGGTGGATTGCCGCTGCCGTTGCTGTTGTCTGCATTGCTGTAATTCCGCAGACAAACTTCGCAAATAATATATTATCAAATATCGGCTCAGGCTCAGTCAGAAAAAATTATGAAAACCTTATTTCGGAAATCAACTCAGAAACTCAAAACGGAGATTATCTTATTTCAGACTATCCACTTAATTATTATATACAGAATGATGTGCTTGTAACACCGCTTTTTGTCTGTCCGTTTGAGGACTGTGGCAAAGAAGATGCAAATGTAAGAATATACACAAGACAGATTAATGGATTCAACACAAATCAGGTTTATGCAGTTGAATATATCGGCACTTATTCCGAAGAAAATATAATTGCCGCTGCACAGTCGGAATATACTTTCTCGGCAGAAGATATTACTTATGCCGAACAGTACAGCACAGACGATTTTAATTCATATTCCGATTGTTCTTACGCTATAGTACAGAATTTCAGTACGGATTCCGATGGTCTTTTTATTGATGATGACGGAGATTCCTTATCACTTGCTTCATTTGTCAACTTTACACTGATTAAATACGACGGTGGTATTATTCCCGTTTCAAGCGAGATTCTCTATGGTCACAAAACAATGTCAGATGATTCATATTTTTATGATATTATCAGTACCTCAGAAAATAAGAAAATACAGATTAACGAGCGTGAAAAATCATGGAAGAAGTCGGTCTATTTCAATGACAACACAGCTATGCCCAAAGAAAATCATTCCATATTCACAAAAAAAAATCTGTTCAACGGCGATTTGTCCGAACAGGATAATGAACTTATGTTTATCTTCTCTTTCAAAACTGATTACAGACCTGAAAAAAACGAAATCATCAATGTATATTCAGAAGCTTCAGATATACAGCTGAGTTCAATAATTGTTCCTTATGACGATTTTGCTTTATCGTCAACCCGTTTATATTTCTCTTCACTCGCTTTAGATGGTGATACAAGAATTATTGTAAAATCAAATAAACAGTCCCAATCTGTTCACTATTTTGATACTGTTACGATAATATCGGACGAAGAATTGGAATATCAGAAATATACAGAAGAATTAATCAAAAAAGAAGAAGCCCGAATATACGAAGAACAAAATAAGCTCGGCTCTGCGGAATAACAGGAAGCTAAAAGCCACTCAAAATAAATGAGTGGCTTTGTTCTTTATATTCAACTTAAAAGTATACCTGTGATTTCCTGTTCACGCTTTATCTTCTTTGAAGTTGTCTTTGTGAACTCAACATCACGGATTCTCATACGTCTTACAGCCTTTGCAGTGGAAACAGTCTTATTGACTTCCGCAACGTGATTCCTGAAAAGCTCCTCTACTTTTTCAGCACCGTTTTCTTCAAGATATTCCTGATTCGGATAGATTTCAGCCGTAATCATGCCGTCCTCTGCATACACAAGCACTTCTGAAAGCCAGTCAAGACCGGAAAATTTATTTTCCAGCTCCTCCGGTGAAACATTTTCACCGTTGCTGAGTATAATGAGATTCTTTTTTCTGCCTGTGATATACAGATGATTTGTATTGTCAACATATCCCAAATCACCTGTTCTGAGCCAACCGTCCTCTGTGAGTGCTTCTGCCGTTGCTTCAGGATTTTTATAGTATCCTGCCATTACCGACGGACTTTTTGCCCATATCTCACCGTCAACTATTTTTACTTCACAGCCGTTGACAATAGTTCCTATGCTTCCTGAATTTGTATCATCAAGATGAGCAGTTGAAATTCTCGGAGAACATTCAGTCATACCATATCCCTGTGC